>NZ_JACSLR010000031.1:0-6013 GCF_018618255.1 Exiguobacterium sp. s56
TATCAAACGCCGTGGTTATGGCTACCGAAACCTCGAACGTTTCTTTTTGAGATTACGCTTCGAGCTTGGTCGTTAAAATAGCAACCACGAGTTATGGTGATGAGCCAGAAAAAGAGGATGAATTTATCGAAGTTTTCTCAAACAGGGGGTAAAATTACAAAGAATTTTTTCTTTTGTTCTTTGCCCAGATCACTAGAAACGATAGAAAGATCAAAATAAATAAGCCGTACTGATAACCGGGATGTATGGATTCTACAAGGCCATAAACAACAGCCACTTCAAGAGAAACGGCCGGAATTTTACCGATGGTGCTGGCAATAATGAATAAGCCACCTGGAATGGGCGTCAAGGCCGCCCCTGCTGTTACCAGACCTGATGGGACAAAAGGAATTAAGCGCAGCAAGATGATTGCCCAGAAGACGCGGCTTATTGAAGAACTCTGGATGTACCTCCAGAACGGCCGCTTTAACCACTTTGGATTAACTTTTGAAAACCCATATCGATATAGGTAAAATCCGACGATAGCGCCAAAAATCTCCCCCGACAAAGAAAGGATGACGCCAATGGTTAACCCTAAAGAACTGATATTGAGAGACGTGAGCAAAAAGCTTGGGAAAAAGCCAACTGCACCCATACTTATGTTGAAAATGAGAAGCAGCAGAAATTCTAAAACGGGGAACTGAGTGTTTATGGTATAATCCGCCTCCTGCGCTGTTTAAAAAATTGATGGTATATAAAAGTTCAGTTGAATGAAATTTTAAGATAGAGAAGTGCGTTCTATATCCGTTTTTTTCGAATTCGGTAATACACTAATCCTGAAAAGCCAACGACGAGGAGGAACAAATAGATTGAACTTAAAATCCCAGGTGGGAAAAATGTGCGAACGTCTTCAGAATTAGAAGGAAGGTTTGTCTCAGAAGCACTGACAACGGGAAACTGATAAGAAGACAAAAGAGTGCCATCCTGATCAGTAATCCTTAATAGTCCATCTTCTTTTACAGCGATTGTCACTTGCTCATCTGTTTGGTGTGTATAAAAGAAATCGCCTGGCGTAATGTATTCCACATCACCGGCAAAAAAGCTGCTTTCTTTCGGAATGCTCACTGTTTTAAAATTTTCAAATCCAAAATCCAAAAGTTGAATAGTGTCAGCATAAGCTTCTGCCTCTGTGTCGCTTTTTAAGGTGACGACAATTAAATTCAGGTTTTCTCTTTTGGCTGTCGTGGCCAGCGTGACGCCTGCTTCTGGCACAAACCCGGTTTTACCACCCGTAACGCCTTCATAAGGTTTTTCCCTTAATAGTTTGTGGTGGGTATAAAGCGTGGTATCCCAGGATTCACCGTTCCAGGGCAGTTCTTTTGTTCCAAATATTTTCATGAATTCATCGTTCTTCATCGCATATCGGGTTAACTTCGCTAAATCTTCGGCTGTCGTAACATGCTCGGGATCAAAAAGACCGTGGGGATTTTCGAAGTTCGTATTCCGCAGGCCAATTACATCTTCTAAATATAAATTCATATCAGCAGAAAATAACTCAACGCTGCCGCTGATGTGTTCAGCAATGGCGACGCCGGCATCATTTCCAGAGTTGACTAAGAGGCCCAGCAACAGTTTTTCTAAAGTCACTTGTTCTCCCTCTTCCAAATAAACACGGGTGCCTTCCGTATTGCGTGCTTTTTTACTGATGGTTACAACATCATTTAATTTTCTGTTTTCAATTGCATAAATGGCTGTGGCAATTTTTGTTAGGCTGGCAGGATACATCTGCGACTGTGCATTTTTTTCATAGAGGATTTCTCCAGTCGTTGCTTCCATGACAATAGCTGCTTCACTGGATACGTTTGGCAGGGAAGGGTCATCAGTTTTACTGAAAACGGACGAAACGATTAAAGTGTTGATCATGATTAAAATGGTTGAAACAACACTTAGTTTTTTCATAACTACTCCCTCCTGAGTGATTATTTTAGTTCTGCTTTATTATATAATTGACGGTTTCCCGGTCCGAATCAGTCGGTAAATGAAAGGTTTGCTGGTATTTCTCGTGTCCTTTACCGGTAATCACAATCCAGTCGCCTTCCTTGCTTTCATGGATTGCTTGCTGAATGGCGAGTGTACGGTCTGGAACGATGCTGCCTTTTGAGTTGCCGTATGTTTCATTTAGTTGGTTTAAAACTTCCAGCATATCTCCTGGAGAAACATTGTTCAGGTCGTCCAACGTTAAAATGTAGCGGTCACTCATTTCAGCAGATATGGATAGCATGTGCTTTCTCTTGCTGGCATCTCGATTTCCACGAAAGCCGAAAATATGGGTTATTCGTTGGGCCCCTTGTGATTTTGCAGTTTCCAGGCAGTAAGAGATGGCATCCGGAGTATGGGCATAATCCACAATAACGATCGAGCCCTTGGCCAGTTTCGTGACCTCAAAGCGTCCATCGACTCCCTTGAAATGGTGAATGGAGTTTAAGAGCTTTTCTTTGGGGATACCCAGCAACAATGATGTTCCGTAGGCCATTAAGGTGTTATACATATTGTGCATTCCGGTCATGGCAGCGACCATTTGATACGTTTCGTTACTTTCAATCACCCGCATAGTGGAGGACAGTGAATGAAATTTTGCAACACGCAGGTTGCATTCAGTGGATGTGCCAATTGCATAAATCGGTTTTCCCTTTGTTTGCAGGATTCCACAGAGCTTTCGTCCCCACTCATTATCTGTATTCACTACAGCAATCCCATGTTCTTTCATCTGATTGAACATTGTAAGCTTCGCCTGAAAATATTCTTCCATGGAACTGTGATAATCCAGGTGTTCATGGTGAAGATTGAGGAACAAGCCGTAATCAAATTCAATGCCTTCTAACCGATACTGGGCCAGTCCATGAGAAGAAACTTCCATAATGACGACCTCATCCTGACTGAGGGTCAACAGTTTATGGAGAGCGAGTGAATTTGGTGTGGTGTTCGAGCTTTTCATTTTTTCGCCATTGATAATATTTTGGTTGGTACCGATGACAGAACAACTCATACCGTTGCTTTCCAGAAAGTGCTGGAGCATATAGCTCGTCGTCGTTTTTCCGTTGGTGCCCGTAATTCCAATCATTATTTTCTGGTCAGATGGACGGCCATAAAAATTCCTGGCCAGGATGCCAAGCGCTTTCCGGCTATTTTCCACCTGTAAATAAGGGACACCTAACCGGGTAATTCCTTGTTCTCCGATGACAAGGGCTGCCCCTTTTTCAATTGCCTGGTCAATAAACCCGTGACCATCAATTTCAAATCCTTTAATAGCAACAAACACAAAACCTTTTGCCACATCGCTTGAGTTATCGGCAATCCCCTTGATGTCTAATTCTAATATTCTGGAATCTAATCGGGAGATCAGACCGGATTCGTTCAAAAGCTGATTTGTTTTCATAGATTTGGTGACCTCTCTAAAACTATTTAAATTTGATTTATTCTATTATAAAAATGTTGAAAAAATGTGCAGAATTTATACGGGAAGCCTAACTACTAAAACTTAATGTTTTTGTAATACAAACGAAATCGAATCCTTTATGAACCATTACAGATAAAAACCCGGGATCTTGTTGACAAGATCCCGGGTTTTGGCGCTTTTATTCGGGTGACAGTTCGCTTTCAGTCACCCATTTATGATTGGTGACTTCCTCGCCTCCGGTGGTCGGGACGAAATCAACCATATAGACGGTCGTTTCTTCGGTAGAATCAACCGTAGCCGTTGCGCCGTCCATTCCCTCCATATGGTCAGCGGCAATGGCCGCTTCATCGCCCGTTTCCAATGGTTCATCACCTGGATTTTCCAATTCTGCGTGAATCACCCATTTGTGATTTTCAACCGGCTCGCCTCCGTCCGTCGGCGTATAGGTCACTGCATAGGCGGTTGTATCATAAGCCCCGACAATTGTGGCTTCAGCACCTTTCATGCCTTCCATATGATCGGTTTCAATAATCGCCTGGCTTCCAACTTCAAAGGTTGGATTTTCGGCTTCCTGCAAATCTTCCGGGACTTCACCTGAACCGGAATAGAAGAAACTGCACAGAAAATCAAGAATTAATCGGTAAACTGGATTGGTTGACGTCTTCTGGAACGGTTAAGCAAGCACGGGGAAGTAGAAGTTAAGAGAGGGGCTGTATTTAATTTTACATACCTTGAAATTCCCCGAGTCTTATATAGAAAATTTCATTTGATTCCTTAAGGGATACAAAAATGATAAAGAAGAGGATTCAACTTACTGTAATAGGAGGTGTACAAGTGGCGGAAATTAGTTTGTATCTTGCGTTTGGCGCAGGGCTTTTATCATTTATCTCTCCATGCTCCCTTCCTTTGTATCCGGCTTTTTTATCCTACCTTACTGGAGTTTCAGTCAATGAGTTAAAGACGGGCAAGGGAATGATGAGGAGCACGGCTTTGATTCATACGGTTCTATTTTTGATAGGTTTCTCCATCATTTTTTTAGCGTTGGGCTTGTCGACTTCGCTTATCGGAAACTTCTTCTTGGAATATCAAGTTCTTCTACGTCAATTGGGCGCTATTTTGATGGTGTTTTTTGGCTTGGTCCTAACCGGTATTCTGAAATTCGACTTCCTGCTGTCGGATAAGAAATTACAGTTCCAGAAAAGGCCCTCCGGATACGCGGGTTCTGTTCTGATCGGCATTGGTTTTGCAGCTGGATGGACCCCGTGTACCGGTCCCATACTTGCAGGAGTTATTGCACTCGGAGTAGCGGATCCGGACAGTGGCTTACTCTATATGCTGTTTTACGTTCTGGGATTTTCCATTCCTTTTCTCTTGATGTCGTTTTTTATTGAGAAAATGACTTTCTTGAAGAAGAAGAGCGCTCTTTTCATGTCAATAGGAGGAGCATTAATGATTCTGATGGGCGTTTTACTTTACTTTGACATGCTGACAGAAATCATCGCTTTTTTATCGCAATTTACGGGTGGATTTACAGGGTTTTAATGGACTCAACCCAGCATCTAGGAAGGACGTGACAGTGTATGGCTGCTAAAAAGGATAAAAAGAGAAATCGCTTGATTATGAGGACAAGTATTTGTTCATTCTGGTTGTCGCTATTGCATTTACCATCTACAACGGATTAACAAAAGAGAAAAACGAATTGCTGCAAGTTGGAGATTCGGCACCCGATTTTGCGTTGACGGATTTGAACGGGGAACGGCATCAGCTGTCTGAGTACAAAGGGCAGGGGGTGTTCGTGAACTTTTGGGGTACTTGGTGCAAACCGTGCGAAAAAGAGTTCCCGCTGATGGAAAAGCAGTACCAGGTATACAAGGATCAAGGTGTGGAGATACTCGCTGTCAATATTGCGCAATCCGATTATGAAGTGAGACAATTTGCTGAACAGCGAAATTTAACGTTCCCGATTGTTATCGATAAGGACAAAAGTGTTATGGAAGCTTATAATATCCGTCCATTGCCGACTACTCTGTTAGTCAATCAAGAGGGCAAAATCGAGAAAATTATTACGGGTGAAATGTCCGAAGAGGATATCGCGAGTTATATGGAACAGATCAAACCGTGCTGATACCTCTGAATTTCCCAAGCATAATGCGGGCCACGTTATTTTGAAAAATGCTGCAAAGAAAAAACGAGAAAAAAACATTTCTTTAAAGTGGACTAACCGAAAGAAAAGAAATGTCAGGTGTAGAAAATTTATAAATAAAAATCAGGCAAAGATCCTCCACCGGACCGATTGGAAGGATTATTCCTTTTGGGTCAATTGTAGAGGGAATGGATTACCTGTTTTGAAATCAAGATATCTGCACAAAAAGTCGAAACTTTTTCGTTAAACTTTAAGAATGTTATACTTATAAAAAATAAAAAATAAAAAATGACATATTCGGAGGGCATCTACATGAAAAAAAAAGAGAATAGGAACGGCAGTGCTTGGGCTAACCTAAATTTTTGAGACAATATAAAAACACCTTCGCAGTGGTACACTTTAAAAAAGTGCTAGCATCGGAGGTGTTTTTGCGT
>NZ_JACSLR010000032.1:0-5703 GCF_018618255.1 Exiguobacterium sp. s56
ATTAGGCTACCTCACACCGATAAAATATGGTGTGGCGGCAGCCTAATCAAGGTGTTTTTATTAGTGTCTCATATAGCTAGGTCAGTCTACAGTGCACCTTCTTTACTTATCTGACTTTCGCTTCGCGAGCGATCGTCAATTGTTTCTCGATTTTTTCAAGGATGAGTTCGACCGAGTTTGGGTCGTTAATCAAGTCATACTCTTCGATTGAGAGACGAAGTACCGGGCAAAGATTGAAGTTGTTGATCCACTCCGTATAGCGCGCGTACATTTCTTCCCAATACGTAATTGGTGTTTGTTGCTCCATCTCACGTCCGCGCATTTGAATGCGGTCGAGCACTTGCTCGAACGAACCTTCGAGATAGATGAGCAAGTCAGGATGCGGGAAGAACGGTGTCAGCACCATCGCTTCAAACAAACTCGAGTATGTCTCGTAGTCAGTTGGAGACATCGTCCCTTTTTCGTAGTGCATTTTGGCGAAGATCCCTGTATCTTCATAGATCGAACGGTCTTGGATGAAGCCGCCGCCGTATTGGAAAATCTTCTTCTGTTCTTTGAAGCGTTCAGCCAAGAAATAGATTTGAAGGTGGAAGCTCCAACGCTCGAAGTCATGATAGAATTTATCGAGATAAGGGTTCGTATCTACTTTCTCAAGTGAAGTTCGGAAGTTGAGGGCATCGGCAAGTGAGTTCGTGATTGTCGATTTACCGATTCCGACCATTCCACCGATCGTGATGATCGTGTCATTCGGAATGTTGTATTTTTCATTCAGCGTCATTTGATTTGTGCTCCTTTAGTCAATTCTAATTCACGTTCGATCGTTGTGAGGACGTGCGTCAAATCGTCCGGGTTTTGGACGAAGTCGAGTTCATCTCCACTGAACGAAAGAATCGTCACTTCGGGGTGTGTCGCGCGGTATGATTCGATGAACGTTTCATAATCGCGGGCGAGCTGTTCGAGGTAGTCGCGAGACATATTCTCTTCTACTTCACGTCCACGCAAGGCGACACGTTTCATTAACGTCTCGATGCTGGCGTGTAAGTAGATGACGACATCAGGCTTTGGCATATCGTGTGTCAAAATCTTATAGATTTGCTCATATTTGTTCAAATGAGCTGGTCTCAGGGAACGGTGGGCAAAAATCAAGTTTTTGAAAATATGATAGTCCGAAACGACGGATTGCTGTTGACTCAAGTGGTGTTTGTGGATATCGTCTAATTGCTTGAAGCGATTACAAAGGAAAAACATTTCCGTCTGAAAGCTCCATTCGTCGATATCTTCGTAAAACTTGCCGAGAAACGGATTCTCTTCTACAATTTCATTCAGCATCTGCATTGAAAAGTGCTGACTGATGATATGGGCCAGTGACGTTTTCCCGACACCAATCGGTCCCTCTACCGTTATAAACATATGATGTCATCCTCCATTATCCAAAGTGCAAGTTCCATTCTAGCATACAATGAAGTGGATAGGGCGAGCGAAATGATTTTCATTTTTTTTCATAATAAGTAATCAGAAACGGAGTGTGTATATGGAACGAGATGAACGATTTATGAGGCTCGCCATAGAAGAAGCAAAGAAGGCGGAAGCAATCGGCGAAGTCCCGATCGGATGCGTCATCGTTAAAGGTGATGAAGTGATTGCCGCGGGTCATAATCGCCGAGAAACGGACTTATTGGCAGCGGCCCATGCCGAAATGATTGCGATTGAACAGGCGAACCAGGCGCTCAGCAATTGGCGTTTGGAGGATTGCGAACTGTTCGTCACGTTAGAGCCGTGCCCGATGTGTGCGGGGGCCATCGTGCTGTCTCGCGTGAAGCGTGTCATCTTTGGTGCCCATGATCCGAAGGGAGGGTGTTGCGGTACGCTCATGAACCTCGTTCAAGACGAACGCTTCAACCACCAAGCCGAAGTGACACAAAATGTTTTAGCAGAAGAGTGTGGGGAGTTGCTAACGATTTTCTTCCGAAACCTTAGAGAAAGGAAGAAGCAGGCGCGGCTTGAACAGAGAGGTTGCAACCCATCTGATTAAACAGTATAATGTAATAGCACTCAACGTAGTGCCTAACTTCATTTACCCATTTGCCGTGCTAGGCGGGGAGGTAGCGGTGCCCTGTAACTCGCAATCCGCTATAGCGAGACTGAATCCCGATTCGAGGGAGTGCATTGGTGTGGCCTGTCCTCGTGTAAGTGGCGTTGACGTCTGAGTCCTGCGCAACGGTCACCCATGAACCAGGTCAGGTCCGGAAGGAAGCAGCCTTAAGTGGTGACGTACCGTGTGCCGCAGGGGTGCTTGGGCCGAGCAAACTGCATGAGTAACGCACATTGACGTGCTTTCAGAAATCGGTGCGCGGCAGATTTATTTAATAACTTCAATCTACGGCCCCAGGGTTGTAGATTTTTTTGTATGATGAAATAGAGAATGTAAGGAAGAAAGGAGGCGGGGACATGGCGTATCAAGCGTTGTATCGGGTTTATCGTCCGCAGTCGTTCCAAGAGGTTGTCGGTCAAATTCATATCACACGTACGATTCAAAATGCGTTGCTTGAGGAACGAATGTCACATGCCTATTTGTTCTCGGGTCCACGAGGGACCGGGAAGACAAGTTTGGCGAAAATTATCGCGAAAGCTATCAACTGCGAGACAGCACCCACACGAGAACCGTGTAACACATGCCCGACTTGTATCGCAATCACGGAAGGGACGAGCCCGGACGTGTTTGAAATCGATGCGGCTTCAAATAATGGGGTCGACGAGATTCGAGAAATTCGGGATAAAGTCAAATATCCGCCTTCTCAAGCGCGCTTCAAAGTATATATCATTGATGAAGTGCACATGCTTTCGACTGGGGCGTTCAACGCCTTATTGAAAACGCTGGAAGAACCACCGGCGCATGCCATCTTTATTTTGGCGACGACAGAACCACATAAAATTCCGGCAACTATCATCTCACGTTGCCAGCGCTTTGATGTGAAACGGCATGAAGTCGGTCAATTGCAAACACGTATGGCATATATCTTGAACGATCAAGATTATGACTATGATCCAGAGGCGCTCAAGCTGATTGCTCGTGCTGCCGATGGTGGGATGCGCGATGCGCTCAGCCTACTCGATCAAGCGCTCGCTTTTAGCGATGGCCGTTTGACCGAAGACGCTGTTCTAGAAGTGACCGGCGCGGTAACGGATGATGCTCTACTTGATATGGCTTATGGCTTACAACAGAAGCAACTCGATCAAATTTTGAGTACGTTGGAAACGATGCTTCGTGAAGGTAAGGATTTGAAGCGATTCATTGAAGATCTCGTATTCGTTCATCGTGATGCTTTACTATTAAAGGCTTCACCTCAAGCCGTCGATTTACTCGAACGCGCCCGTCCGACAGAGACGTTCCGACAATTTGTTGAAGCGACGTCGACGGACGAGTTGTTCCAAGTGATTGAAGAGTTGAATGACTGTCAGCAACAGATGCGATTATCAAACCATCCGAAAGTCTTAGTTGAGTTAACGTTTATTCGGATTGCTGAACAAGGACGGACGATGACAGAACAGATGAAACAACTTCAAGAGCAGGTCCGTGAACTGAGTCGCGAGTTGAATGAAGTCAAGAAAACGGGTGTCCCTGCAGCGGAAGCAACAGCGGAGAAACCGAAAGTTGCCAAGCGAACTCAAATTCGAGTCCCGAAAGAACGCATTCGTCAATTATTGCAACGAGCGGAACGCCAACACTTAAACGCAATCCGTGATAGTTGGGAAGACATCATGGGGAACATTCGCACGCAAGATGGTCCGATTTTTGCACTGTTCTATGAGAGTGAGGCTGTGCTTTGTGCTAGTGACACCTTACTGGTACAATTTAAAGATGGGATGACGTGGCATTACGAGCAGGTTAGCTCGAACGGTCGCACGCGAGACGTGATTGAACAAGCCTTATTCGAAGTGACGGGGATTCGTCGAGAAATCATGGCTGTACTCGAGACCGATTGGGTTGAGTTGAAGAATGAGTTCATCCTTCGTAAACAAGCTGAACGTTCGGATCATAAGGAAGAGGAAGTGGAGGAAGAAGATCCACTTGTCTCAAAGGCCCTCGAACGTTTCGGTGACGTCGTTGAAATTGAAGAAGTTTAAAAGGAGGCGCTCTACATGCGTGGAATGGGAAACATGAACAACATGATGAAGCAAATGCAGAAAATGCAGAAAGATATGGCGAAAGCTCAAGAAGAATTGAAAGACTTAACGGTCGAAGGTACAGCAGGCGGCGGCATGGTTAAAGTAGTCGTTAGCGGACATAAAGAAGTGCTTGATGTCATTATTGCTGAAGATGCTGTGGATCCAGACGACGTCGAAATGTTGCAAGACCTTGTGTTGGCAGCGGTCAACGACGGGATGAAACAAGCTGACCAACTAGTTAATGATAAAATGGGACGTTTTACGCAAGGGATGAACCTTCCAGGTTTTTAAGTGAAGAAAGGAAAGATGCGAGTTGCAATACCCTGAAGCGATCGGACGTTTGATTGAAAGCTTTACAAAATTGCCGGGCATTGGTCCGAAAACTGCTATCCGTCTAGCGTTCCACGTACTTGATATGGAAGAAGACGATGTATTGACGTTCGCTAAGGCGCTTGTCAGTGCTAAGCGTGATATTAAATATTGTACGGTGTGTGGACACATTACAGATGTTGATCCATGTGCAATTTGTAGAGATTCGCATCGTGATGAGACGGTAGTCTGTGTCGTTCAAGATTCTAGAGATGTGATTGCGATGGAGAAGATGCGAGAGTACCGCGGGAAGTATCATGTCTTGCATGGAGCCATTAGTCCGATGGAAGGAATTGGTCCTGAAGACATTAACGTCTCGAGTTTGTTAACACGTCTCCAAGAAAATGAAGCGATTAGTGAAGTCATTTTGGCAACTAACCCGAACATTGAAGGGGAAGCGACTTCGATGTATCTATCTCGACTTTTAAAACCGACCGGTATCCGTGTAACACGTCTTGCTCACGGGTTGCCCGTGGGTGGCGATTTGGAATACGCGGATGAAGTGACATTATCTAGAGCGATGGAAGGTCGACGGGAACTATGAAGTGGTTTCGTAAACCTTTACGCTATGGTTACGATCAAAGGTTTTTGTCGGAGTTGTTAGATGCTAAGGCGAAGTACGAATCGAAACGTCACATTCTTGAAGTGAGCATCGAAGATACCGGTGAGTTAGCAGCCCAAGTAAAACAAGCGGAAGCCCTATACTTCTTTTATTTGAAAGAAGCGAAGCGACGCAATGTTTCACTGTCTAACTTAAGGTCGTGAGGCGAGATATTCCATCTCGCCTTTTTCTATGCTGAATCACTCTAGCAAATACATCGAGCATTTTTTCTCTATATAATGAAGGAACTAGAATTATATGAAGAGATTTGAAGCGATAGACAATTGAAATGAAAAATAATTTAAAGTTTTTCTAAAAAAGCTATTGTGTATTTAAAGTTTTATTGATATATTAATAGACGTCGCCGAGAGCGGTTTTGAAAATCGAAAAAAAGATATTGACTTCTAGTTGATAGCTTGTTAAGATATTTAAGTCGCCAAGAACGACAGACGAACTTTGAAAACTGAACGATGAGGCAAAAAAGTTTTACAATTTTTGAATGAAGCGCAAGCTTCGTCATTTTTAAAGAGCTATATCAAATTCTTTGGAGAGTTTGATCCTGGCTC
>NZ_JACSLR010000033.1:1267-4273 GCF_018618255.1 Exiguobacterium sp. s56
TTGTTCCTTGAAAACTGAAGATTCATCAAGACATCAAACCAATTATTTCACATATGGTCCGTGAGGACCGTGTGTCTTAGACGCTAGATCAAGGTAGAAAGGGCGTACGGTGGATGCCTTGGCACTAGGAGCCGATGAAGGACGCGACGAACAGCGAAATGCCCTGGGGAGTGGTAAGTACACATTGATCCAGGGGTATCCGAATGGGGGAACCCACCGCCGGGAGACTGGCGGGACACCCGTGTGAATACATAGCACGGCGTGAGGCAAACCCGGGGAACTGAAACATCTAAGTACCCGGAGGAAGAGAAAGAAAATTCGATTCCCTGAGTAGCGGCGAGCGAAACGGGAACAGCCCAAACCAGGAAGCATGCTTCCTGGGGTTGTAGGACACTCTATACGGAGTTACAAAGGGATAGGATAGGTGAACGACCTGGAAAGGTCGGCCAGAGAAGGTGACGGCCCTGTAGCCGAAATCTTATCCCCTCCAGAGTGGATCCTGAGTACGGCGGGACACGTGAAACCCCGTCGGAATCCGGGAGGACCATCTCCCAAGGCTAAATACTTCCTAGTGACCGATAGTGAACCAGTACCGTGAGGGAAAGGTGAAAAGCACCCCGGAAGGGGAGTGAAACAGATCCTGAAACCGTATGCCTACAAGTAGTCAGAGCCCGTTAACGGGTGATGGCGTGCCTTTTGTAGAATGAACCGGCGAGTTACGATGGCGGGCGAGGTTAAGCCGATGAGGCGGAGCCGCAGCGAAAGCGAGTCTGAATAGGGCGCATCAGTCCGTCGTCGTAGACCCGAAACCAGGTGATCTACCCATGTCCAGGATGAAGGTCAGGTAACACTGACTGGAGGTCCGAACCCACGCACGTTGAAAAGTGCGGGGATGAGGTGTGGGTAGCGGTGAAATGCCAATCGAACCTGGAGATAGCTGGTTCTCCCCGAAATAGCTTTAGGGCTAGCCTCGAGGTGTAGAGTTCCGGAGGTAGAGCACTGATTGGACTAGGGGCCCCCACAGGGTTACCGAATTCAGTCAAACTCCGAATGCCGGCAACTTGTACTCGGGAGTCAGACTGCGAGTGATAAGATCCGTAGTCGAAAGGGAAACAGCCCAGACCATCAGCTAAGGTCCCAAAGTGTATGTTAAGTGGAAAAGGATGTGGCGTTGCACAGACAACTAGGATGTTGGCTTAGAAGCAGCCACCATTCAAAGAGTGCGTAATAGCTCACTAGTCGAGTGACGCCGCGCCGAAAATGTAACGGGGCTAAACATACCACCGAAGCTATGGATCCCGTAAGGGATGGTAGGGGAGCGTTCCAAGCAGCAGTGAAGCGGTATCGTGAGGAGCCGTGGAGCGCTTGGAAGTGAGAATGCCGGTGTGAGTAGCGAAAAGAGGGGTGAGAATCCCCTCCGTCGAAAGCCCAAGGTTTCCTGAGGAAGGCTCGTCCGCTCAGGGTTAGTCTGGACCTAAGCCGAGGCCGAAAGGCGTAGGCGATGGACAACAGGTTGATATTCCTGTACCGCCGTACCACCGTTTGAACGATGGGGGGACGCAGAAGGATAAGGTAACCGTGCGACTGGAAGTGCACGGACAAGCAGCGAGGCCGTCGGGTTGGCAAATCCGCCCGGCACACAAGGTTGAGCTGTGACGTGGAGCCCGTAGGGCGAAGTACCGGATTTCACGCTGCCAAGAAAAGCCTCTAGTAAGGAGGTCGGCGCCAGTACCGTAAACCGACACAGGTAGGCGAGATGAGAATTCTAAGACGCGCGGGATAACTCTCGTTAAGGAACTCGGCAAAATGGTCCCGTAACTTCGGGAGAAGGGACGCTTATGGCAACATAAGCCGCAGTGAATAGGCCCAAACGACTGTTTAGCAAAAACACAGGTCTCTGCTAAATCGCAAGATGAAGTATAGGGGCTGACGCCTGCCCGGTGCTGGAAGGTTAAGGGGATGTGTCATCGCAAGAGAAGCACTGAACCGAAGCCCCAGTAAACGGCGGCCGTAACTATAACGGTCCTAAGGTAGCGAAATTCCTTGTCGGGTAAGTTCCGACCCGCACGAAAGGCGTAACGATTTGGGCACTGTCTCAACGAGAGACCCGGTGAAATCATAGTACCTGTGAAGATGCAGGTTACCCGCGACAGGACGGAAAGACCCCATGGAGCTTTACTACAGCCTGATATTGAGGCTTTGTACGCGATGTACAGGATAGGTGGGAGTTTGTGAAGCCGGAGCGCCAGCTTCGGTGGAGACACCCTTGGGATACCACCCTTTGCGTATAGAGTCTCTAACTCGCAGCCGTGATCCGGCTGGAGGACCGTGTCAGGTGGGTAGTTTGACTGGGGCGGTCGCCTCCTAAACAGTAACGGAGGCGCCCAAAGGTTCCCTCAGAATGGTTGGAAATCATTCGAAGAGTGCAAAGGCAGAAGGGAGCTTGACTGCGAGACCTACAAGTCGAGCAGGGACGAAAGTCGGGCTTAGTGATCCGGTGGTTCCGCATGGAAGGGCCATCGCTCAACGGATAAAAGCTACCCTGGGGATAACAGGCTGATCTCCCCCAAGAGTCCACATCGACGGGGAGGTTTGGCACCTCGATGTCGGCTCATCGCATCCTGGGGCTGGAGTAGGTCCCAAGGGTTGGGCTGTTCGCCCATTAAAGCGGTACGCGAGCTGGGTTCAGAACGTCGTGAGACAGTTCGGTCCCTATCCGTCGTGGGCGCAGGAAATTTGAGGAGAGCTGTCCTTAGTACGAGAGGACCGGGATGGACGCACCGCTGGTGTACCAGTTGTTCCGCCAGGAGCATCGCTGGGTAGCTACGTGCGGACGGGATAAGTGCTGAAAGCATCTAAGCATGAAGCCCCCTCCGAGATGAGATTTCCCTTTGAGCAATCAAGAAAGACCCCTCAGAGACGATGAGGTAGATAGGTCATGGGTGGAAGCACGGCGACGTGTGGAGCTGAATGATACTAATCGGTCGAGGCTTTGATCTAGTCTAA
>NZ_JACSLR010000034.1:0-2664 GCF_018618255.1 Exiguobacterium sp. s56
TGATTACGGCCATTGAAATGTACCAGTCTTGCAATCTTATTTACCAAAGAGTGACAAACAATTTACCGGGTGATGCCAAAGTCCCGACCATCCTTCATATCGCCTCCCTATTATTAAGGTGCACACCCAATGGTGTGACATCGGTACATGGGAGGTTTTTTTATGCTTCGCTATTCGGCCATCCTAAAACTTAAAGAGCAAGGACTCAGCCTGAGAAGCATCGCAGCTAGCACCGGCAACTCGCGTCAAAAAGTGACGGAGGTGATCGACCGGGCGACAGAAAAAGGCTTGATGGGGCCGTTCGATGATGACATGACCGATAAGTGGATTGAAGAGTTCTTGTTCCCTGAGAGAACGCTTGAGTCGTCCGGTAGACACCCGATCGACTTTGACTATGTACACAGGGAATTGGCAAAGCCGAACGTCACCTTGTCTCTCCTACATCATGAGTACGAGCTTGAGTGCCGTACGAACAAACGAATCCCTTACTCCTATCGGAGTTTCGTGCGACATTATAGCGCCTATGCGAATAAGCACAAGGCCACACTCCGGATTCGTCGAAAGCCAGGAGAGGTGATGGAAGTCGACTGGGCCGGTTCAACCACGTTCATCATCGACCGGGACACAGGAGAAAAAGTAAAAGTATACATATTCGTAGCGACATTGCCCTGTAGCCAATTGTCTTATGCCGAGGCGAGCCTCTCGATGGACTTGTCGGCATGGATCACGTGCCATAACCATGCCTACAGCTATTTCGGTGGGAGTACCCAGATTCTCATCCCTGACAATCTGAAGACCGGTGTCACGAGAAACACGTCACGTGAACTCATCCTCAACCCGACATACCGAGAGTTGGCTGAACATTATGGGACGGTCGTCATGCCCGCGCGTGTGAGCGCACCCAAGGACAAACCGAGTGTCGAGGGTTCCGTCGGTGTCATCTCCACTTGGATCATCGCCGCCTTGAGGAACTCCCACTGTTTCAGCCTAGAGGAGCTGAACCGTGAGGTTCATGAAAAGCTGGAAGAGTTCAACCGTCGTCCGTTCACCCGGAAGCCCGGTAGCCGTCTCTCCGCATTCGAGGAAGAGGAAAAGTTCGCGTTAGCACCACTGCCGAAGCATTCGTACAAACAATCGAGTTGGCGGGACGCGAAGGTCCGCCCGGACTACCACATATCCGTCGAGAGCATGTTTTATTCGGTGCCCTATGAATATATCAACTGTCAGGTCGCGGTGCGACTGACTGAGCAATTGGTCGAGGTGTATTTCAACGAGATGCGGATCGCCTCCCACAAACGGCTGATTGGACGCTTCGGACAATTATCGACCAACCGCGATCACATGCCCGACAACCATAAGCTCTACATCGACCAGACCCCGGGGAACGCAAAAGACTGGGCAGACGAGATCGGTCCGAACACCTTGAAAGTGATCGATTTCCTTCTTGGCACTGCTCAGACCGAGCGATTGGCACTCCAATCCATCTTCACGCTGAAGAAGCTGGAGCGACGTTATTCCAAGTATGAGATCGAGCGCGCCTGTAAGATGGTCGTCTCCATGACCAACAGACCGACGGTCAAGGGCATCCAGAGCATCCTGTCGAACAACAAGAAGAGCGACGCCGAGCAGGAGTTTAAACGCAAGACGGAAACTGCCAACAATCACTATGGCTTCATGCGTGGTGCGGCATACTATGGGGGAGCTGATAAAGATGAATGAACAGACGATTGCCAAACTGATCGAGATGAAGATGAACGGGATGGCAGAAGCCTATGAGGAACAGTCATCCAATCGCGATTTTCAACGCATGGACTTTGATGAACGACTGGCACTACTCGTCGATTTTGAGCATTCCAGACGAAAGAACGGCAAGCTGCACCGGCTGATCCAGGCTGCCTCGTTCATCAACTCGAATGCTTGCATCGAAGACATCGAGTACCATGCCGACCGTCGATTGAACAAAGAGCAGATCCTCAAGTTGGCAAGCGGAACTTACATCTTGGACGGCCACAATTTGATTCTGAAGGGACCGACAGGGTCCGGGAAGACCTATCTCGCGACCGCCTTCGGGGTCTCGGCCTGCCGCCAATCGTTCAAGGTGAGATACATCCGTCTGCCTGAATTGTTGGACGAACTGACACTGGCGAAGCTCGCAGCCGACGGGAGCTACCGACGACTCCTCAAAAAGTATACAAAAGTCGACCTACTCATCCTCGATGAATGGCTATTGACTGACTTGACTACTGACGAGGCGACGATCCTCCTCGAGATTTCCGAGTCGCGCCATAAGACCGTCTCCACCATCTACTGTTCGCAGATTGACCCGAGCGGATGGCATCTTCGATTAGGAAACGAGACCATCGCAGAGGCAATCCTCGACCGGATCATCCATGACTCTTATCAAATTATGATCGACGGTGAAATATCGATGAGGGAACGCCATGGCATATCAGCACGCTGACGTCCGAGCCATCCAAGTGATGGCTCTTTTCTTCGCACTAGGTGGCTCAGTCGTCCGCAATCGACGGCTCACAATGCCGCAATCCCTTGTCCAACGGACTTTGAGTCACATGATGGTCGATATATGTCACTGAGTGGTACCGAACATGGCATTTGGTGGTAAATAAAATGTCAGAGGCGGTAAAAACTCGTGGCCGTAATCAA
>NZ_JACSLR010000035.1:0-2365 GCF_018618255.1 Exiguobacterium sp. s56
TGTATTTTGCAATACAAATGTGCACAATAATGCAACGAAAAGTACAGAACTTTGCCAGCTGGGTTTTAGTGTTTCGACAACGCATGCGTGACACGATAACTGTCACCTGTAAAGTTTAGTATGTGAGCGTGATGGATGACGCGATCGACGAGTGCCGCAGTCAAGCGCGCGTCGCCAAAGATGCGATTCCATTGGCTGAACTCAAGGTTGGATGTGATGATCAGGCTCTTTCGCTCGTACCAGTCGGTGATGAGATGAAACAGAAGTTCCGCAGATTCTTTTGTGAGAGGGAGATATCCCATCTCATCTAAAATAATCATATCTGCCGACTCGAGACGAGAATGGAAGTTGCCTAGTTTTCCATCCCGCCAGGCCTTGTTAAGTTGCTCGACGAGTTCAGAGACCCGGAAGAACCTCACCTCATAACCTTTGTGACAAGCTTCTCTCCCGAGCCCGATGGCCAAATGGGTCTTTCCTGTACCCGGGGACCCTGTCAGAACGACGTTCTGTGAGTGCTCGACGAAATTCAGTGAGGTCAGTTCGTCCTTATCTAAATGCTTTGGGAAGTAGATGTGATTGCCCCAATGATAGTCGTCTAGTGACTTATTGTTGATGAATTTTGCCTTTTTGATTAACCGTTGCGCTTTCGCTTCCTCGCGGAGGCGCATTTCCATCGAGAAAAGCTCCGTGAGAAACTTTTCAGGGGATTCCGTTGGAATCGATTCATAGATTTCAGCGACATAGGCAAGGCGGAGCGATTTGCACATTTCTTTTAGGCTCATACTGCACCACCTTCTCCCCAAGGCCGATTCAGGCTATCGTACTTGCTCCAATCCACATCATAAGGATGGTCCTCAACCACGGCTGGATCGTCGTCCTCGCTCAGTAGCTCGTATAGGCGTTCATTGATCTCGAGGATTGGATAGAGTGCGAGCTTGGCTCGGATCCAGGCCAGTCTTTCCTGCCGAACGAGTAAGTTGGGTACGCCCAGGTACTCTTTGATTCTACCCGGCAGATATTCGGAATAACGGGAGTGCCCGAAGCTTCTCGGCTTCTTGTGCCAAGTGCTGATGATGTTTTCCCATGGGAGCGCACGCTTTGTCATCATGTAGGGACGTTTTTCTTCGTAGAGGATTTCTCCGTGAAGTGAGAGAATCTTCATCGAATCCCACCTTAAGATGGCGCGTACTTGCCCATGACGAGCCCCTGAAGGGATCAAGACTTTCGTCTTATCGATCGTTATTTCGCCGTACTTGTTCACCTTGAACAGTTCTTCTTTGAAGACGGGGAAGTCTTCTTGCGGCAATCGCAATAGATGTCTCTGCTCTTCTTCGAACAACTCACGGATCAGCACATGCTTTTCGTAATGCACTCTCTCCATGTCATCCCGTAGGGAAGCTGCGAGTTGCCGGTTCGTCGAATCGTAATCATGCATGACAGGGGCTGGGACAAGAAAATTGTACCGAACGTATCCTACCTTGTTCTCGACACTTCCTTTCTCGTTACCTCTGTAAGGATTACAGCTTTGAACTTGGAAGCCGTAATGTGCCATGAACTGCAGGAAAGCATCTGTATAGATCGCCTCTTCTTTTGTCGTTCGTGGTTGGATGACTGCGGCGGGGAGATTATCGATTCTGAGCTGTTGCGGTACACCACCGATTTCTTCAAAAAGCATTTTGAGTCCCGTCAAAAAGCACTCTTGGTTTTCTGCGGGCAGGGCGACAGCTGCTGTGCGGTTACTGAAGGGCAGGCTCATGACGAGGCATTTTACATCGACCGCATGACTATCTTTGACGACTTCCATCGTCCCGAAATCTACCTGTGCCTCACCCGGAGGGTGTTGCAATCGTTCTTGCCTTGTGTCGTTTTCCTCCTCGCTCGTCATATGCCAGCTCTTGATGAAATTGCAGACCGTCCGGTAAGAACCCTCGAATCCGTTCGCCACCAGCGTTTCATAAAGCTTTTTATTCGTTCGTCTTAACTTTTTCTGAAGCATTTGATCCTCGGTCAACCAATCCTCGACCATCTCGCCCCATTTCGTTCCGTACATCATGCCTCTCTTGGGGCGAATGGTTTCACTCGGCAGTTGAGCTGAATCCGCGTATTTTTTTACCGTCCTCCAGTTGAGGTCTAGATTTTTAGCGATTCGATTGATCGAATGTGATTTGTGGTTTCTCAGATATTTGATACAATTGATATCGGACATTGCTAGCATTCCTTCCATCTCCTAACGTTCTTGTGTCGCAACTTAAACGTTAGGGTGAGATTATGGTTGCTGGCAAGTCCTTTTTCTTTTCTAAAATAGGAGTGCAGAGTTGTGTACGTTTCCGTTGCACACTTCTGCACTCCTATTTTGCATTACACA
>NZ_JACSLR010000036.1:0-2001 GCF_018618255.1 Exiguobacterium sp. s56
CGGAGGGCCCAAGAGGATCAGGTTGTACTGTTGTTCGAGCCAGTTGAGCTGTTTCAACTGCTTCAGCTGTCGGGCGGTTAGTGCGGTCTGTTCCTCCAAATTGAACTCCGAGAGGGATTTGATGAACGGGAATCGGGCCCACTTCATTCGTCTCTCCAAACTTTTAGCGTCTCGTTTGGCGCGTTCATGGTTCGTGATGGCACTTAGAAATTCGATATACGTCCAGGAGGCCATTTCGGCCTCTCTCAAAATCTGTGGGAGGGCGTCAGCCGTCTCGGCGAGACGAAGCTGCCGAAAGTCCTGTTGTAACTCGGAAACGCTTTGACTCATTTTGTCGCCACCCCTTTCAGGATGTCGGTGTAGGCTTGGAGTGACCTCGTTGCGACCTGTATCCCGGATTTCTTCGGACGTTCGGTATCGGGTTTTGGATCACACCCATCGTCCGCGAGGATCGCAAGATAGTGGACCACGTCTCGGAAATCGTTGGCGCTGAACAGACTCTCTTGCGAACACTTTTCCAGTGCGTTCGTTAAGTGATTGGGATACATGATCGCGACGTCCCTGATGATGTTGAACTGGTCACGTCGGTATCTCGGGTAACGCTTTGAGAGCTCACCCAGATAATCGGACGCCGCCTCTCTGTCCTCGAAATAGGTGAGGACCTGTTGCTTCAGTTCTTCGATTCCTTTGGAACGATCCCGAAGGTGGTCACGGCTTTGAATCAGTTTTCCGCTCTCTTTGCTGACCCGGTGGTCTGCAATCACTTCTCCCTCGGGAGATTCGCGAATCAATAACCGTTCCTGTTCGGTCACTTCGAGGAACACCACTTTCTTCTTGACCGATGAGTAGGTCCCGATTGGGACGGTGTAACGGTTTGAGCGATAACGGATTGTGTTGTCCTTGCTGACGTTCCTTGCTATACTTTCGGTACGGATACTTTCGAAAGAGAGTAGCGATAAGACCGGTTGTAAGTGTTGTTTTTCGACGGAGAACACTTCAGCTGGTCTTTTTTTCGTTGTCTGATGGACGTTATGATTTCCTGTCCTCTCCAACCATCTCATGGAACGGTCGTTCCAATCCTCGATATGCCGGTACACTCGGCTGTCCGCGAAGTTCCGTTTGATGTACTTCACGACGTTCTCGATCATACCCTTTGACTCCGGGTCAGCCCGACGACATAAGTGGATTCTAAACTTTCGTTCGTTCACGTAGGCTTGAAACTCATTGGTCAATAGGACGTCACCTGCGTTCTCGTTGATTGCGATGAGGTGATCCTGGTCATAGACGATTTCAGAAGGACGCCCACCATAGAATTGGAATGCATTTTCGTGGCAGTGAATAGTGTCCTTGGTGGTGAACGGTCGTTCTCTCCATTCGACATACTTCATCCGAGAGTGCGCAAGTACGAACGCAATGAAATAAAGCTTTATCATTTTTCCATCTTTAGTCCGTTGTCTGGTCTCACCCCAGTCTACCTGTATTTGCTTGCCCATTGGTTGTTCTGGGATAGCCTCGTAATGGCGGACAATCCTTTTCTTTTCAATCTGATAGATTTCTCGGATTTCCTTCACGTATGTCCTGACCGTGCTCGATCCGACCGACAGGCCGGGATATCTTTCAAGTAACCAGTCATGTACTTGTGCGCTGCTCAAATGCGGATACTCCTCCAACCATGCAATGATCCAGTCTCGGTAGGCATCGAGCTTCTTCTTTCGTGAGCAGGCTTTCTCGTCAAATTCATGTAGGGCATCTTCATATGTCATCTTCAGGTACTTATATACCGTCGGTCTCGATACCTTCAGTGCTGTGGCGATTTGAGCCACTTTCATGTTTTGCTGATACATTTGATGAATCTTGATGTGTAGCACTAACTTTTCCTCCAAATCCATTCCCTCCAGATAAAATAGCCTCAACTACTCTATCGGAGTTCTGTTCTGATTTTTCGGCAATAGTGTAAAATCGTATCGAGCAAAAACTGTCAATTTTATTTTAGCGTTCACA
>NZ_JACSLR010000037.1:0-1843 GCF_018618255.1 Exiguobacterium sp. s56
AAGAGGCTGGGACATAACTCAGTAGATTTATAAGAAAGAGGCCACCTGGCGCGACTCGTTCGCGCCAGGTGGCCTCTTCTCCTTTTTATGGGTTCGTACGCACATTTCGATATAAACAGATAGGGGCGACCTCTGATAAAGTTAAAGTGACCAAACCATAACTTTGGAGGTGCCCCTATGTACAAAGAGTATACCATGAACCAGTTGGTTTTGCCCCTAGATTTAGAAGTTCGGCTCCCGGAGAACGACATCGCCTTCGCCGTCCACGACCTCGTCGAACAGATCCCGGACGAGGCGTTCGAGACGTTCTGGCGAACGACGGGCTGCCCGGCCTATCACCCGCGGATGATGATGAAGATCGTCCTCTGCGCGTACACGCAGTCCGTGTTCTCGGGCCGGAAGATCGAGGGCCTTCTCAAGGACAGCCTGCGCATGATGTGGCTCGCCCAGGGACACGAGCCGAGCTATCGGACGATCAATCGGTTCCGAGTCCATCCGGACGTCGCCCCGATCCTGAAGTCCGCCTTCGTCACGTTCCGTTGCCACCTCGTCGAGGCGGGTGAGATCGACCAGGAGGCGATCTTCATCGATGGCACGAAGCTCGAGGCGAACGCGAACCGATACACCTTCGTCTGGAGGAAGGCCGTCGAGAAATACAGCGCCGCACTCGTCGAGAAGTCGAACCGGCTGTACGAGGAGCTGATGTCCGAGCAGGTCATCCCAGAGATCGAGCGCGAGAGCCCGGAGGCGCTCTCGGTCGAAGAACTCGAGGAGGTCGCGGCGCGACTCGGGGAAAAGGTCGACGCGATCGATGAGGAAATCGCGTCGACGACCGACGTCGAGGAACGCAAACGACTGCGCGCGAGACGCAAGGAACCCCGCCGCCTCCGCAAGCAGGCCTCCGACTTCGCTGCCCGGAAACGCCGATACGAGGAACACATGGCCGCCTTCGGCACGCGGAACAGTTACTCGAAGACCGACAGGGATGCGACGTTCATGCGGATGAAGGATGATCACATGAAGAACGGACAATTGAAGCCCGGCTACAATGTCCAGATCGCGACCTCGGGCCAGTACACGCTGGCGTATGACGTCTTTCCGAACCCGACCGATATGAGGACGTTGGCCCCGTTCCTCGACGAGGTCGAAACGTTCCTCGAGTTACCCGCCTACATCGTCGCCGATGCGGGATATGGGAGCCAGCCGAACTACACGGACATCCTCGAGCGCCGGGGGCGCATTCCCTTGATCCCGTACACGATGTACCGGAAGGAACAGAAGAAGAAGTGGCGCGAGAACCCTTTCAACATCTCGAACTGGGCGTACGACAGGGAATCCGATACGTTCACCTGCCCGGACGGGAGACGGCTCCCGTTCAGCCACGAATCCCGTAAGACCGACAGGGACGGGTTCGTCCGCGAGTCCCGCATGTATCTGAGCGAGGACTGCGGCGGGTGTCCGTTCCGCGACCTGTGCACAAAGGCCGAGGAAGGGAGCCACCGCCAGGTCGGTGTGAACGTGGCCTGGGAAGAACAAAAGCATATGACGAGAACGCTGCTTTCGGATGAGAAAACGGGTGCCCTCTACGCCAGACGCAAGACGGACGTGGAACCAGTTTTTGGATATCTGAAGGCCAATTTGGGTTTCACCCGCTTCTCCGTCAGGGGAAAACAGCGCGTGAGACGCGAGCTCGGCTTCGCGCTCATGGCGGTGAACCTGCGGAAGTTCATCGCCACCGTTGTCGCCCGAAGTACAAAGAAAGGGTCCGGTCACCGAAAATCGGTGACCGGACCCCTCTTTTTGATTGAAATACTTTAGAACTGGCTAGTTATGTCCCAGCCTC
>NZ_JACSLR010000038.1:0-1458 GCF_018618255.1 Exiguobacterium sp. s56
TAATCTGTACCCCATGTAAAGGACATTAATAAAAAAACTTATGCTGCTTCAAGGAGATGATTCCTGTACTGTACGGGAGTCATCTTTTTCATGTTCCATTGATAACGATGATGGTTGTAATAGTTAATGGTTTTTTGGATTTCACGCTGTAGTGAATCGAACGTGGTACAGGCCTTTAACTCGACGATATCCTTGAAATGTCCAAAGAATGATTCCTGGACGGCGTTATCCCAACAGTTGCCCCGTCGGGACATGGATTGACCTAGTTTCATACGCTTCACCTCTTTCTGGTAGGTCGGGCTCGTGTAGTGCCCTCCTTGATCTGAATGGATGAATGCGTCCTTGTCCAAGCGAATCCTCCGGTTCTTCCGTAAACGCTTCAACGTGTCCAATACAATGTCGAGATTGATGTTCTCAGAGAGTTGATGCGCCAATACCTCATTGGTCGAACCATCCACGATGGTCGAAAGATAGGCCCGCTTACCGTTCCCGTAAAATATGTAGGTGATATCGGTGAGAAGCACCTTATAGGGCGTGCCCTGTTTGAATTCGCGTTTGAGGTGATTCGGCACCACCCGGTGCTCGGCCGTCGCCTTAATGAGCCGTTTGTATGGTTTCGCCTTGCGGATTGGACACACGATGTTGTATTTCCGCATGATACGTCGGATGCACTTCAGGTTCATCGTCACACCGAAATGGCCAGATAGCACCATCTTGATCTGCCTAGCACCCTTCTTGCGCTTCTTGAAGTGGAACGCCTTCAGAACAAGGTCACGAAGAGCCATGTCTCTCGATTCGTGCTCCTGTCTGATCTGTCTCCTCCGTTCCGAGAAATAGGCGTGGTATCCCTGACGTGACACCCCGGACACCTGACAGAGATGGCTGACCATCCCCTTCATTTTATGCTTGATGATGACACCTTGAATCAGCTCATACTTTTGCGATGCGCTTAGTCCAGCTTTCCTCTCCCTTCCGCCAGGCGGATCTCCTTTAATAGTTCGACCTCTGCTTTCAACAGCTTGTTTTCGGCCTCGAGCTTCGCGTACCTTTCTTCTGTCGACAGCTCTCTATCTCTCCAACGTCCTGAATTACTTGATCGTGTATCGCGCAGCCCCATTACACCATCTTTTCGGTAAGCCCTTGTCCAGCGGTTTTTACAAGAATTCATACGCCGTTCACCGAGAACCTCCACATCGAACCCACATCCCCGGAAGATTTCCACAGGGAACTTTCCTTCCAACGTCTGTGCTATAAAGAGTTCCTTGAACTCATCGGTATACGTGATCCCTTTCGGGCTCACAGATTTAACGTAAGGATTTGCGGCTAGCGCATCTATTTCTTTTGACGTAAATATCTTCTTCGACACTCGAATTCACTCCCAATATGATTTAGTCCAGTGTACACAAAAAACCTGAGCAATAGACTTTTTTAAGTGTCTACTACTCAGGGTACAGTTTA
>NZ_JACSLR010000039.1:0-1189 GCF_018618255.1 Exiguobacterium sp. s56
AATTTGATATAGCTCTTTAAAAATGACGAAGCTTGCGCTTCATTCAAAAATTGTAAAACTTTTTTTGCCTCATCGTTCAGTTTTCAAAGACCAAATTGAATTAAGAAATGGTCGGGAAGACAGGATTCGAACCTGCGACCCCTTGGTCCCAAACCAAGTGCTCTACCAAGCTGAGCTACTTCCCGTTATAAATGGTGCACCCTGAGAGATTCGAACTCCCGGCCTTTAGATTCGTAGTCTAACGCTCTATCCAGCTGAGCTAAGGGTGCATTAATGCGGTCGAGAGGACTTGAACCTCCACGGTGTTAACCACCACTAGGCCCTCAACCTAGCGCGTCTACCGATTCCGCCACGACCGCATATAATTGGAGCGGAAGACGGGATTCGAACCCGCGACCCCGACCTTGGCAAGGTCGTATTCTACCACTGAACTACTTCCGCAATATAAAATTAGATTAGAGATGCGGGTGAAGGGACTCGAACCCCCACGTCAAAGACACTAGATCCTAAGTCTAGCGCGTCTACCAATTCCGCCACACCCGCATATAAAGTATTTAAGTATAGAAATTAATGAGAAATGGTGAGCCATGCAGGGCTCGAACCTGCGACCCTCTGATTAAAAGTCAGATGCTCTACCAACTGAGCTAATGGCTCATTAATTTTTAAAAAATGGGGCGGCTGAAGGGAATTGAACCCTCGAATGCCGGAATCACAATCCGGTGCGTTAACCACTTCGCCACAACCGCCATGAGAAAAATGGTGCCGGCGAAAGGATTCGAACCCTCGACCCTCTGATTACAAGTCAGATGCTCTACCAACTGAGCTACACCGGCGCTGTAAATGGTGGCTTTGGACGGAATCGAACCGCCGACACAAGGATTTTCAGTCCTTTGCTCTACCAACTGAGCTACAAAGCCAACTTATTAAATTAAATAAAAAAATGGCGGTCCCGACGGGATTCGAACCCGCGATCTTCTGCGTGACAGGCAGACATGTTAACCACTACACCACGGGACCGTTTTAAATAATTACTGTATCGACTTTACCTATTTTAAGTCTCCTCAAGAAGAAAGTCAATAATTTTTTCAAAAAAATAAACAGCCTGGCAGCGTCCTATCCTCACAGGGGGAGACCCCCAACTACTTTCGGCGCTGAAGCGCTTAACTTCCGTGTTCGGCATGGGAACGGG
>NZ_JACSLR010000040.1:0-1119 GCF_018618255.1 Exiguobacterium sp. s56
TGGCAAGTCCTTTTTCTTTTCTAAAATAGGAGTGCAGAGTTGTGTACGTTTCCGTTGCACACTTCTGCACTCCTATTTTGCATTACACACTTCGACGCCTTCCTGACCGGCTCCAAGAAGATTTTGACGACTTAAAACTTGTGAGCATGGATCTTCTTTGTGATGTGAAGGAAGGAGAACGCTTGACCCACCTCACCGTCTTTTTCAATACCAATATGATTCGACGGAATCGTCGTACATAAGAACAAAAATATTTGTATACATGTATACATGTAGATTTGTATACGCGTATACATGTATACATTTTTTAAAGTCGTCATTTCTGTAGTTTCATGAACAAGGACTGAACTGGCTCTGGACGGGGAATCGTTCTATAGCGAAGCGGAAGGGGGGAGACGTGATGGATGAGGGGCTGCTTGATGACTATGCGTTCGCTGGATTGGATCCGTTCGTCCGGACGGTGTTCTCGGAACTGATGGAACATCCCGAATGGATGCGTGTCGTCGACAGGGAACATTGCGTCGAGAAGGTCGTCCGGTTCGATGACGGACGGAACTCGCCTTACTTCCGGGTGCTGATCTATCTGGATGCAGAAGAGCGTCCGATCAAGAAAGTGTATCTATACGGGACATGGGTGGTGGCGGATGGAGAAGTCAGCTTCGTCGTCTCAGAGCTATCCAAGGGTGTATTCGAATATGAAGTGATGCATGTCCATTGGCTCATCAAGTATCGGTTCGAGGATTGGGGCGTGTCTGAAGACGGGGCATGGGAGAAGGAATGGTGATCCGGGCTCATGCGTGAGCGTCTAACGCCAGGAGGCGAAGTCGCTCATCGCACCGCTGCCCCCCTGACGGCCCGATAACAAGAGCTGCTGGCTCACCGCCGCATCTCTATGTTCCTGGCCCTTTCTAACGGGAGGCACGGAGCGTAAGGGCAACGTCAAAAGCAAGAGCGTGGGCGCGTCTAACGCCACGCGGAGTGGCATTCGAATCTAGGACAGGCCCAAATCGCGGACGCAATTCTCGACAGGTGATTACGGCCATTGAAATGTACCAGTCTTGCAATCTTATTTACCAAAGAGTGACAAACAATTTACCGGGTGATGCCAAAGTCCCGACC
>NZ_JACSLR010000005.1:0-176660 GCF_018618255.1 Exiguobacterium sp. s56
AATTCACTCCCAATATGATTTAGTCCAGTGTACACAAAAAACCTGAGCAATAGACTTTTTTAAGTGTCTACTACTCAGGGTACAGTTTAAGGAGTACGTTTCCCTCTTATTGTTCGAGCAACCAAGTCGCGAGCACATCCGCCTCTTCGGCAGTGGCGAGGCCAGCTGGCATCGCACCTTTACCGTTGACGATGATGTTCGTGATCTCTTCAGCCGATAAACGTTCGCCGACACCAGTCAAGGCAGGACCGACGCCTCCTTCGAGATTTCCACCGTGGCAACCTGTGCAGCCTTTAGCCGCATACAAGTCTTCTGGGTTCATCTCAGTGACAGACGGACCTTCAGCAGCTTGTTGTGCTTGGTTTACGCCAAAATACGATAATGAGACCATGGCAATGATTGCGACGATCGCAATCGCTGCAAACGGTAACAATGGATTACGCATTGCATTTCCCCCTCATGTTCATTCCAAATTTCTACCCATCACTATTTTACTCAAAAAATAATAAAGAAGGAAGGAAAATCACTCATTTTCCTTCCTTTCTTCTAAAACTTCACATTTTATTCAAAAACACAATTAATCGAGGAAGTCTTTCAAGCGTTTCGAACGGCTCGGGTGACGAAGTTTCCGAAGTGCCTTCGCCTCGATTTGACGAATCCGCTCACGGGTGACGCCGAACACTTTACCGACTTCTTCAAGCGTACGCGTGCGGCCGTCATCGAGTCCGAAGCGGAGACGGAGTACGTTCTCTTCACGGTCCGTGAGCGTGTCGAGCACGTCTTCGAGTTGTTCTTTGAGCAATTCATACGCGGCGGCATCTTGTGGAGCCATCGCATCTTGGTCTTCAATGAAATCACCGAGGTGTGAATCGTCTTCTTCACCAATCGGCGTCTCAAGTGACACCGGTTCTTGAGCGATTTTCAAGATTTCACGCACCTTCTCAGGTGTGAGCTCCATCTCTTTGGCAATTTCTTCAGGCGACGGTTCGCGTCCGAGGTCTTGCAACAATTGACGTTGAACACGAATCAATTTGTTAATGGTCTCGACCATGTGAACCGGAATCCGGATAGTCCGGGCTTGGTCCGCGATGGCACGTGTGATTGCTTGACGAATCCACCACGTCGCATATGTCGAGAACTTGAACCCTTTCATATAGTCGAACTTCTCGACGGCTTTAATGAGGCCCATGTTTCCTTCTTGAATCAAGTCGAGGAAGAGCATGCCGCGCCCGACATAACGTTTCGCAATCGAGACGACGAGACGGAGATTGGCTTCGGCAAGGCGTTTCTTCGCCTCTTCATCGCCTTGTTCAATCCGCTTCGCGAGTTCAGTCTCATCTTTCGCGCTAAGAAGATCGACGCGTCCGATTTCTTTCAAGTACATGCGGACCGGGTCATTGATTTTAATGCCCGGTGGGACAGATAGGTCGTTCAAATCGACCTCTTCGTCTTCTTTTTTCGATGGCGTCTCTTCGGCATCGGCCGCATCTTCTGTGACGCGGATATCTTTACCTTCTAAATCTTCGATGAAGTTATCGATAAAGTCTGAGTCCACCTCGAAATGGCTGAGGCGATCTTGAATCTCCTGCATCGATACGACGCCTTTTTTCTTCCCTAATTTCTCAAGTTCCTCTATGGCGTTAAATAAATCCTCTTTTTTCTTCTCTGCCATCTAGCAGTTCAACTCCTTCCAAACTTCCTCCACGTTCATCGTTCACGAAGCCGACGACTCCGGGTAATCAATTCTTGTAACTTGGATGCCTGGTCTACTATACTTTCGGCATCTTGTCCGATTTCCCTTTTCGCCCGCTCGATTTGACGCTGTTCCTCATAACTGTTTATGACCTTAATGTATTCATCTAAAACCTCTTCGGTCAGTTCATCCGGTGCGGCCATGAGTCGAATCTCGGCATAACGATTCGCATAGTCCGGACGTTGGTCACAATATCGTTCCATGAACGGAGGGGCGACCTGTTCGAACTCCTCGTGTGTCATGTCCTCGGAGACGATTTCATACAATGCCGTCGCCAACATCCGGTGCACCTCGTCCTGGTAGGACAGACCGAGGCGGTCCCGGACGAAACGAACCCGTTCCGGACCACTCAACATCGCCCGCAGCAATAACTTCTCCGCTTTGACGTAGCGTGGCTCGTTTGCTTTAGACGAACGCCGGCGGACCGGCTCCGGTTCGCGGACGGGCTGTGGGACGGCTTCTTTCGAAGACGTCTTCGGCATCCGCGACAATAACGTCTCGACCGGAATCTCAAATTCGTTGGCCAGCTTCTTCACGTACAGGTCACGGCGAATCGAGTTATCCGTTTTACTAATTTCCACAAGCATAGATTCAATAAACCGTATCCGTTCTCCTTCTCGATTCATGTTTTTCCCACGCCGGAGCGTGCGGTTCATGAAATCGAGGACGGACAACCGTTCCGATTCGACCAATTTACGCCACTGTTCCGCCCCGTTCGTCCGAATGTAGTCGTCCGGGTCGGTCTTCTCAGGTAACATCAACACTTGCACGTCGAGCGGATAGCCTTCGAGCAAGCGGACGACTTTCATCGTCGCTTCCTGTCCGGCCGTATCGCCGTCGTAACAGATGATGACTTCTTCGACCATGCGGGCCAAGGCGCGGGCATGTTGGGACGAGAACGCTGTCCCGAGCGAGGCGACGACTTCTTTCGTCCCGGCTTGCGCGACTTGTAAGACGTCGACGTTTCCTTCGACGAGCAAGACACGTTTTTGTTTGCGCATCGTGGCGCGGGCCTGTGAGAACCCGAATAAGAGTTCACTCTTATTAAATAACGGAGTATCCGCCGTATTGACGTACTTTGGCTGTCGCTCATCGATCGCCCGTCCGCTAAATCCGACGATGGTGCCGTCTCGATCCGCAATCGGAAAGACGACTCTGCCTTCGAACCGGTCGAAATATTCACCGGATCTAGACTTAGAAATCAATCCCGCTTCTACCATGACCTCGAGGTCGAAACCTCTTCGTTCTAATGAATCCACGGTGAATCGGCGATGGTCGGGCGCGTAACCGATCTTATACTGACCGATCGTCGACTCCTCTAAACCGCGCTGCTGCAAATACGTCAATCCGACTTCGCCCGCCTCGGTCTTCATCAACACCTCGTGATACAAGTCGGCCACGACCCGATGCGCATCGCGCATCTGTTTACGGAGGACTTGGTCTCGCGATAATTCCTCGTCGCCCGACACGCCACCTTCGATTGCGATATTCGCTCGCGTGGCGAGGCGTTCAATCGTCTCTGGAAACGATAGTCCTTCCGTCTCCATAACGAACGTGAACACGTTCCCGCCGGCGCCGCATCCGAAACAGTGATACATCCCTTTCTCCGGGGACACGGAGAACGATGGGCTGTTCTCCGAGTGGAACGGGCAAAGCCCGACGAGACGATGTCCTTGCTTCTTCAATTCAACGCGTTCACTAATTAAATCAACGATATCTGTGGCTTGTTTTACTTCCGCAATGACTTCATCCGGTATGCGCGGCAACTTGACCACTCCCTATCCAAACTCGCAACGAAACGGAACGTTCACCACGTTCCGTTTCAATGTCATGTCAGTACTCTATTATACCGTTATCACCAGTCGATTACTAATCCGAGTGCTCAATCCTCTTTTGATTGATCGAGCATCCGCAAAATGATGCCAGCCGTCTCTTCGACGGCCTTGTTCGTCACATCGATGACCTCGCAACCGATCCGCTCGTAAATCCCACGGGCGTATTCGAGCTCCCGGTTAATCCGTTCGAGTTGGGCGTAATCGGCCTCGGGTTTTAATCCGAGCGACTTCAACCGTTCCATCCGAATCGAAATCAATTTGTCAGGGGAGATAATCAAGCCGACACACTTGTCAGGCGGCAATTCAAACAGTTCTTCCGGCGGGCGTGACTCCGGCACGAGCGGCACGTTCGCGACCTTATAGCGCTTCAGGGCCAAATACTGCGAGAGCGGTGTCTTCGATGTCCGTGAGACGCCGACGAGGACGATGTCCGCCTTTTTCAACCCGCGCGGATCACGTCCGTCATCGTACTTGACCGCGAACTCCATCGCTTCGATTTTCCGAAAATAATCTTCGTCCAAACGATAGATGAGTCCTGGTTTTTCACGCGGACTCTCACCGAGTTGACCAGCGAGCACATCGAGCAAATCCCCGAGCAAATCGACCGTCTTCACACCGTACTCTTGTCCGAGACGGACGAGCAACGACCGGTGTTCTTCATTGACCAACGTGAAGGCGATGACCGCTCCTTGGGCACGCGCTTGTGTCACGACGTCGTGAATCGTCTGTTCATCTTCGACGAACGGGATGCGGAGCGTCTCAATCGCATTCTCATGGAATTGGATGCTCGCGGCCCGGACGACGAGTTCACACGTCTCGCCGACTGAATCGCTCACGACAAATACGAGTTGTTTTTGTGTCAGTGTCAAACCAGATTCCTCCTCAGAACGACTCATCGTTAGCGAGCGCGATTAATACTTTCGTCATGTTCGTCTTCGTCATGCGACCGAGCACAATCAGCTTGCCATCCTTCTCTTCAACGACCGGCATGGCATCGATTTGCTTCTCGATCAACTTCATTCCGGCCCGAATCAACGTCTCACCCTTCTCGCATACCGTGATGTTCGGCATCCGGGTCATGATGACGTTGACCGGCAACTGATCGAGATCTTGATTACCGATGGCAGCCCGGAGTAAGTCTTTACGCGATAGGACGCCGACGAGCTCATTGTCTTTCCCGACGACAAACAGCGAGCCGACGTCTTCCAAGAACAACGTCACGACAGCGTCATACACCGTCATCTCGTTACTGACGACTTTCGCCGACGACATGAAGTCTCCGACCGTCAACGAGTCAAGCTTTTCCCGAAGCAGGGATGAGTTTCGTTTGCCGACGAACGTGTAGCCGACACGCGGTCGGGCTTCTAGTATTCCAGTCATCGTCAAAATGGCAAGGTCCGGTCGGAGCGTGGCCCGGGTGAGCGATAGCTCTTGGGCGATCTGCTCCCCCGTGATCGGTCCGTTGACCCTTACGATTTCAACGATCTTCTGTTGGCGTTCATTCAGCTGCATAGCCAACCCCCTCAAGTTTGGTCAGAGTACGAGCGCGCTAAAATCGGCGACATTCTCGATTGTCGCAGCGAGTCGTTTCATCTCGCGCAGACGGTTCTCGCGAATCGCTTCGACATCGCTCATGACCATTGTATTTTCAAAATAAGTGCTAATCGGATGTTCTAGGGCGCGCAATGATGTGATTGCTTGATGATAGTCGCCCGCCTCGACCGCGCGTTCCGTCTCCGGTAACGTCGCTTCGATGGCAGCGTGGAGATCTTTCTCCTCCGTATTTTCAAACAATGACGGATCGACGTCCCCGGCCTCGCCTTTTTTAGCGATGTTGACGACGCGTGTCAATTGTTCGATGAGCAGTTTCGCCTCGCTCGCGAGCATGGCTTGAACCGCATCCGCTCTCGCATCGAGTCGGTCGATCGCAAGGCCAGTCGTCAAGACCGCGTCAATGACGTCATAACGGACTTGTCGCTCTTGCAGACGATACTTCAAGCGAAGCATGAAGAAGTCCTCGAGTTGCGCCTTGACTTGTTCTTTATCGGCATCGTAAAGTCCTGCCTGAAGTTGCGAATCGACAACTTGTGAAAGTAATTTGTCGAGTGGCAAAGCAATCTTCCAATCCGCCAAAATTTGAACGACCCCTTGGGCTTGACGACGGAGCGCAAACGGATCTTGTGAACCGCTCGGGATCATGCCGATTCCGAAGAAGGCAGCAATCGAATCCAGTTTATCGGCGAGTGCGAGTACGGCACCCGTCGATGTCGCCGGCGAGGCATCACCAGCAAAGCGCGGCATGTAGTGCTCACGGATCGCCGCGGCCACTTCCGCGTCCTCACCTTGTTGGAGCGCATACTTCTCACCCATCACTCCTTGAAGTTCTGTGAACTCATACACCATTTGGCTGACGAGGTCGAACTTATGGATGGCACCGGCACGCGCCACTTTGGCTGCATCCGCATTGAACAATGGCGCAAGCGTTCCTGCGAGCTGTTCGACGCGACGGACCTTATCTCCCGTCGTGCCCAACTTCTCATGGAAGACGATGCGGTCGAGACGGACGAGTTGTTCGTCAATCTTCGTCTTTTGGTCTTCCTCATAGAAGAAGACGGCATCTGCCAAGCGGGCCCGGATGACCTTCTCGTTCCCTTTGGCAACGTTTTGAAGGTGTTCAGCATTTCCGTTACGGACGGTCACGAAATAGTTTTTGAGCGTTTCACCGATATAAACCGGGAAATAGCGCTGATGTTCTTTCATCGTCGTAATCAAGACTTCTTCTGGAAGTTCGAGATAACGGGCATCGAATTCACCGAATAGCGCTGTCGGCCACTCGACGAGGTTCGTCACTTCTTCGAGCAACGAGGCATCGAGCGGGACGGTCCACCCCTGTTCTGAAGCCAACTCCTCGATTTGACGTTCGATGCGCCCTTTCCGGTCTTCGTACGAAGCGACAACGAACTCGCGTTCAAGCGTCTCAGCGTAGGCAGCCGGTTCCGTGATGACGACGTCACCCTTACTCAAGAAACGGTGACCACGCGTCACGTTCCCGGTCTTCACGCCTTCGATTTCGAAATCGATTTGTTCGGCACCGAACAAGGCGACGAGCCAACGAATCGGACGCATATAGCGTAGGCTGCTCGTGCCCCACTTCATGTTTTTCGGGAACGTCATGCCACGGACGACGTCTTCGAGTGCTGGGAGCAACGTGCTCGTCGGTTGACCTGATTCATGACGGTCGGCGAAGACGTACTCGACACCTTTCTCTTCGGCGAAGTACAAGTCGTCGACCGATAGGCCGCGGCCACGGGCAAAGCCGGCGGCTGCTTTCGACCAGTTTCCTTCAGCATCTTGAGCAATCTTTTTCGCTGGTCCGCGAAGCGTCTCCGTCAAATCTTGTTGGTTCTCTTCCACGTCTTTGACGAGAACGGCGAGGCGGCGCGGTGTCGAATAAACGGTGATGGCACCGAATTGGACACGGGCTTCCGTCAAGAAGGTAGTTACGCGTTCCGCCAATTGTTTTTCTGAACGGAGGACGTATTGGGCTGGTAATTCTTCAAGTCCGATTTCTAATAAAAGGTCACGCATCAAGGGCACCTGCTTTCTGTTGGTTCAAAAGTGGGAAACCGAGACGTTCCCGCTCTTCGATAAATTTGGCGGCACATGCACGGGACATGTTACGGACGCGTTGGATGAAACCGGTCCGTTCTGTCACCGAGATGGCGCCTTTCGCATCGAGAAGGTTGAACGTATGCGAACATTTAAGGATATAGTCGTAAGCCGGGAAGACGAGGTTTTCGTCCAAGGCACGCTTCGCTTCTTTTTCATACGTATCGAACAATGTGAACAACATATCGACGTCCGAGAGCTCGAACGTATATTTTGAATGTTCGAATTCCGGCTGATAGAAGATATCGCCATATTTGAATCCGTCTGTCCAGACGAGGTCAAACACGCTTTCGACTTCTTGGATATATGACGCAAGACGTTCAAGACCGTACGTGATCTCGACGGCGATCGGATCGCACTCGATGCCACCGACTTGTTGGAAATACGTGAACTGAGTGATTTCCATCCCGTTCAACCAGACTTCCCAACCGAGTCCGGCCGCACCGAACGTCGGGTTCTCCCAGTTGTCTTCGACGAAACGGATGTCGTGCTCGAGCGGATTGATCCCGATCAACTCTAAGCTCTCTAAGTAAAGCTCTTGGATGTTGCTTGGCGACGGCTTCATGATGACTTGGAATTGGTGATGCTGATACAAGCGGTTCGGGTTTTCTCCGTACCGTCCATCCGCCGGACGACGTGATGGCTCTGTGTAACAGACGTTCCACGGCTCGGGTCCGAGACTCCGTAGGAACGTCATCGGGTTCATCGTGCCGGCCCCTTTCTCAACGTCATACGCTTGCATTGTCAAACAGCCTTTCGACGCCCAGAAATTTTGTAACGTCAAAATAATTTCTTGCACGGTCATGTGCTTCATATGTGACACCTCCAAAAGTATTGAAACGACAAAAAACGCCCCTATGTGCCATGCACATAGGGACGGGATTACCCGCGGTTCCACCCTACTTGCCTCGAGATGAGGCCACTCTTTGGATTGTGGGCGCTCTGGAATTGCCATTCACTTCAACCTGGCGTTCGGCTTCCACCTTCCCGAACTCGCTGCACCCACGGTAAAAAAGCTACTTGTTTTCCTTCATTGCGCACGCTATTTCATTTGTCTAATCGTAGATTATGGTATCGAATCTTGTCGAAAAAGTCAATCATCGTTCAAGTACAATCGCTGCATTTGGTCGAGGACCCGTTTCGTCTTCAGCCGCAGACCGCTATAGGAGTCCATATACGCATCAAACAGCTGTCGGAGCAGAATCCGTGTCTCTTTCGTGAGCGGAACGTTACTGAATTCGGACAGTTCGTGCCGGCTCATCAAATAGAGCAACTTCGCCAGACGCTCGCTCATGCGAATCGATCCTTCTTCTTGGTGCCGGGCGCAGAGGAAGCCGCCGGCCGTCACCGAGAAGTACATCGGGTCGGTCACATCGTTGCACCGGATGCAGCCGGTCAAGACCGGTGCGACCCCGAGCAAGTGCAAAATGCGCAGTTCGAAGTGATGCGTGATCACTTCCGGATCCATCCCTGCATTGAGCGCCTGCAGGGCGTCGTTCAAGATGCGATAGAGCGGACGGTTCGGGACGCGGTCCTCTACCGTCCGGTCGACGAGTTCGAGCGAATACATGGCGTATGCCATCCGCTCGACGTCTTTTCGGATTTCCGGATAAGACGTGATCACATCCGACGATTTCAATTGGCCGAGGCCACGACTCGCCGGAAAGATATATACCGCTTCGACGAACGGCTGACTCGACGAATGCAGACGGCTGCCCGGCTTTTTCGCCCCTCGTGCCATGACGGCAACTTTTCCGAGCTCTTCGGTGAACAAGGTGACGACTTTGTTCGACTCTCCGTAATTGACGGTCCGAATGACGATTCCCGTGACCTTTTGCAACATGGCTTAATACTCGTCGTCGCGGAAACCGAGGTCGCGGAGTTGGCCCATCTTGTTACGCCAATCTTTTTGCACTTTCACCCATAGGTTCAAATACACTTTCGTCCCGAGGAGCGCCTCGATGTCGTGGCGCGCTTCTGTCCCGATTTCGCGGAGCATCGCACCTTTTTTGCCGATGACGATTCCTTTTTGAGAATCACGCTCGACCATGATCACGGCCTCGACATCAATCATTTCCGAGTTTTCCCGTTTCTTGATCGATTCGATGGCGACCGCGATTGAGTGCGGCACTTCATCACGCGTCTTATGGAGCACTTTCTCGCGAATCAATTCAGAGATGATGAACCGTTCCGGGTGGTCGGTCACTTGGTCGGCCGGATAATACATCGGTCCTTCCGGGAGCAACTTTTTGATTTCTTTAAGGAGCGGTTCGACGTTGTTGCCTTGAAGTGCCGAAATCGGGACGTACGCCGCGAAATCGAGTTGATTCGTATACTGCTCGATGACAGCCGGAATCTCGTCCGGATGAATCAAGTCGATTTTGTTCATGACGAGAATGATTGGCGTGTCGAGCCCTTTCAACTTCTCGATGATGAACTCATCGCCGGCGCCGCGCGGTTCCGTGACGTTGACCATGAAGAGGATCGCGTCGACTTCACGTAGTGCGTTCGTCGCGACTTTCATCATGAAATCGCCGAGACGGTGTTTCGGCTTATGAATCCCTGGCGTGTCGATAAAGATGATTTGCGAATCATCCGTCGTATACACACCTTGGACCTTATTGCGCGTCGTCTGCGGCTTGTCTGACATGATGGCAATCTTTTGTCCGATGACCCGATTCAAGAACGTCGATTTCCCGACGTTCGGACGACCGATGATGGACACAAAACCTGATTTAAAATCTTCTTGATACATAGTGCACCTGCTTTCTAAATTTCCAATACGTTCAATCATATAACGAATTTGTCGATTATATAAGGGCCAAAAATGAATAGGGCCGTGATGGCGGCCCCGATCGCTGCGACGAGGACCGACCCGGCCGCGACGTCTTTCGCTTGCTTCGCGAGGGGGTGGATGTCTTTCGTGACGAGGTCGACCGTGCGTTCGACCGCCGTGTTCATCAGCTCGAGCGCGATGACGAGCACGACCCAGCCGATCAGAATCAAGTTCTCGAGTTTCGTCGTCGGGAGCCACCAGGCAAACACGACGACGAGCAGGCTCGATACGAGATGAATCAGCATGTTGCGTTCGGTCCGCACTGCGTGCACGATGCCGTGCACGGCGAACCAGAACGGTTTCACACTTCGCCTCGTTTCAGCTCGAAGTGAGCGAGCACTTGTTCTTGGCGCGCCGTCATCTCCGCTTCTTCCTCGGGCGTCATATGGTCATACCCGAGCAAGTGGAGGAATCCGTGAATCGCCAAGAACCCGAGTTCCCGTTCGAACGAGTGGCCATAATCGGCCGCCTGTTCGCGACAACGTTCGACCGAGATGAGCAAGTCCCCTAAGAGACGGGGCTCGTCTTCATCGAGCATGAAGTCCATCTCGTCTTCTCCCATCTCATCGAAGGCGAAACTGATGACGTCGGTCGCCGTATCTTTCCCGCGCCATTCGCGGTTGATGGCTTGAATCTCATCGTTCGTCAAGAACGTGACCGATAGCTCACTCGGTTCTTCGACGTCTTCTTCCATCGCCGCATGGACCAATATGGATTCAACGAGCTCGATTTGAGCATCCGACAATAAGCCGTGCTCATCGTTCGAAATGATTTGCATGTAAGTCTCCTTCTTTCTTCAGTTCTGGATACTCGATTCGTTCATGGAACAGGCCGGTCAGCGTCTCACACGCGCTTTCCCCGACGCGCCATACTTCTTTCGTCGTCAACTCGCAGTCTTCGAATTGCCCGTCTTGTAGCTTATCACGAATAATCGCACTGACGAGCTGACGAATCCGTTCTGGTGTCGGTTGCTTCTGTGACCGGACCGCCGCCTCGATTGAATCGACGATCATGACGACCGCCGCCTCGCGTGTCTGCGGCTTCGGTCCCGGGTAGCGGAACCGTGATTCATTGACGTCACGCGTCTCTTTCGCTTTCACATAAAAGAACTTCAAGAGCGATGTGCCGTGATGTTGCTCGGCGATATCGATAATCTCTTTTGGCAACTTATAACGACTCAACAGATCGGCCCCGTCATATGGATGGGCCATGATGATGTCGGCTGATTCCTCCGGTGTGAGCCGGTCGTGCGGGTTGACGCCGTTCTGCTGATTCTCGATGAAATGGAGCGGACGCTCGGTCTTACCGAGGTCATGATAATAACTGGCGACCCGAGCGAGCAGTCCGTCGGCACCAATCGCCTCGCACGCCGATTCGGCCAAGTTGGCGACCATCATGCTGTGATGATACGTCCCAGGAGCCTCCATCAACAACTTGCGTAACAGCGGATGCGTCGGACTCATCAATTCGATGAGGCGACCCGACGATAGGACGCCGAACCACGGTTCAAGGAACGGCAAGAAGCCGAACGTGAGCACGATGGACAACAGCGCGCTCGTGATGGCGAAACCGGATAAGTAGGCGACCATCTCCCACGTCACTTGCGTGTTGCGCAAGAACAAGAGCGCGAGCACCATGATGATATTGATAATGCCGAGCAACACACCGGACAAGAATAGTCGTTTGCGCTGAATCTTCGGTTCGACGAGGAAGACGGCCAAGAAACTTCCGGTCGCGAAATAGACGACGGTCATGAAGCTCGTGTTTTGCCCGAAACTCGCCACAATCGACCCGGCAATCATCGTGATCAACGCCGAGGCGAGCGCGACCCGTTCATCGACGAGGATACGCAGCAACAGGACGACGAATGCCGTCGGTGCGAGCACGTACGCATATGTCGTGAACTCGATACCGATATAACCGACACCAAAGAAGATGCCGAGCTGTAACAATAATAATCCATAGACAGTAATCAAGATTTTAGGGCGGAGTAACAGTTGTTGAATTTTCGAACGGATTAACATGAACAGAAAACCGATCGTCAACAGTCCGCTCAGTAAGTAAGCCCCGAACAGCGGTGCGAACGAACGATTTGGATCGATAGCCCCTGTCAATTCGAGTTTGCGGTAGATTTCGCGCGTCACGACCTCGCCTTGGTTGACGAGCAACTGGCCTTCTTGAATGATGACCGGTTCGACCGCATCGACCGCCTGCTGTTCTTTCTCACGTGTCGCTTCAGAATCGAACACGTAGTTCGGTACGATCAATTGATCGCTCAGGCTGTTAGCGATCGCCCGGAACTCGAGTGAGAGCGGTGATTGGTCGACAAGTGTCTCAGCCCGATCTCTCGCTTCTGAGATGGACTGTGAGCTCGTGTCGATGCGGTTACCCATCACTTCTTGGAGCGCCGTCACGGTGACGTCTTCGACCGTACGACGGGTGTTCTCGCTCGCCTCGAGCAGAAGGTTCAGTTCATCATCACCGAGGAATCCGTTCACCTCGGTCGAATTCAAGCGATTTTTGATGTCTGATAGCTCGGTGTCATCTTCCGTCTCTTCGAACGCTGCGAACAGTTGCTCGACTTTGGCGATCTGTTGATCGGCAAACTCGCGCCGCAACGAGAACTGACTGCCGACGCTATTGATCGCATCTTGTCGTAACCGCTCCGTCGCCGTCCGGTCTTCAATCGTGACCGGCGAGCGAATGTCCTGTTCGGCAATCCCGAGCGGCTCGACACTAATGATGGATGGGCGCACCGTAAAGTATAGAATCGCGCCTAAAATGAGAAAAAAGAGGACGGAGATTGTCGCGACCGTCCAATGACGTGCTTGCTGCATCAGTGCCCCCCCTTTTGGTTATGTGAGTTCGTTACTATAGGCGTTAATGATTTTCTTGACGAGCGGATGGCGAACGACGTCGGACGACGTGAAATGTTCAAAATGAATCCCATCGACTCCTTCAAGCAGATGTAACGCTTCTTGCAGTCCTGACGCTTTGCCTTTCGGCAAATCGACTTGCGTCAAATCACCGGTGACGACCATTTTCGAGCCGAAACCGAGTCGCGTCAAAAACATCTTCATCTGTTCTTTCGTCGTATTCTGCGCCTCGTCTAAAATGACGAACGCATCTTCAAGCGTCCGGCCGCGCATGTAAGCGAGCGGCGCGACTTCGATCGTGCCGCGTTCGAGCAATCGGTTCGTCTGTTCGACGCCATAGACGTCAAACAAGGCGTCGTACAACGGCCGTAAGTACGGGTCGACCTTCTCTTTCAAGTCGCCTGGCAAGAAGCCCAAGTTTTCACCCGCTTCGACCGCCGGACGCGTCAAAATAATTCGTTTGACTTGGCCTTCTTTCAGCGCACGCGCTGCCAAAACGACGGCCAAATATGTCTTCCCGGTCCCCGCCGGTCCGATTCCGAACACGAGGTCACGTTTTTCGATGGCCCGGACATATCGGCTCTGTCCGACCGTCTTCGCCCGAATCGGTTTCCCTTTGTTCGTCGTGAAGACGACTCGCTCATAATGCTCGAGCAACTCGTCGCCCTTGCCGACCTTGATGTGTTGAATCACACTGATGGCATCGCTTTCGTTCAAGCGAGCCCCTTTTTTAACGAGTTGTTGCAACGTCTTGATAACGGCCTTCGTCAATTCGAGCGTATCGGCCGTATCGGCCTGAATGATTAATTCTTCTCCACGAGGAGTGAGTGCGACCGCGAGTTCTGCTTCGATGGCTTGAAATACCTCGTCCTTCGGTCCGAGGAGCGCCTGCGCTTCGTTCGCATGTTCCATGACGAACGGAATTTTATCAGTCATAATCAATGGTTGTTTCTCCTCCCCATCAGTAGATTGTTCCTTCTTTACTTTAGCACTATCAAGCCGTTCGTGAAAGAAAGACCGTCCATTCCTCCAACAAAAAGAAGCAGTGACACGGAGTCACTGCCTCAGGTTTAACGACGGCGTTTCGACACCGGCGGTTGCAAAATTTCACTCCACACGACCGCTTGCCGAACTTGCTTCATCGAGATGCGCGGTTGTGGCCGCGACTCGGTCGACTCGGTAATCGGTGGAATTTTGACCGTCTGTTCGAACTGGGCACTCACGTGCGGTAGCTCTTCACGTCGACGCGGTGCATGTCGGTCTGTCGTTTCGGCCGGTGCGGCGACACGGCGACGTAGTTTCTGAGGAGCCGGTTTGTCTTGCTTGTTGCGCGGCTCATCGAACGTCGCCTCGACTTCTTTCATCATGTCACCGACCGTATCGAGATAACGTTTCAAATCCGTACTCGGTGGTCGTTCTCCAGTAGATGATGGTTTCTCCATCCGCTTCATGACCGCCGAGGCAATCCCGAAAGCGGCTAAGAGTAGTACCCAGAGTCCATCCATGTCCGTTACTCTCTATCAGATTCGACAGGATGACCGATTGCTTTACGCATTTCTGTATCGGCTTGGACGTTCAAGTAGTTGACGTAATCCATGACCCCGAGTTTGCCATTTCGAAGTGCGTCGGCCATCGCGAGCGGAACTTCCGCCTCGGCCGCGACGACTTTGGCGCGCATCTCTTCGACCGATGATTTCATCTCTTGCTCACGGGCGATTGCCATCGCGCGGCGTTCTTCCGCTTTCGCTTGCGCGATTTTCTTATCAGCTTCGGCTTGGTCGGTCTGGAGGACCGCCCCGATGTTTTTACCGATATCGATGTCGGCGATATCGATTGATAGGATTTCAAATGCGGTCCCTGAATCGAGACCTTTCGTCAATACGGTACGTGAAATCATATCAGGGTTCTCCAAGACGTGCTTATGGTTGTGTTGTGAACCGATCGTCGAGACGACCCCTTCACCGACACGGGCGATAATCGTCTCTTCCCCGGCACCCCCGACAAGACGATCGATGTTGGCGCGGACTGTGATGCGGGCTTTCGCCTTCACTTCAATCCCATCCATGGCCACACCAGCGATGAACGGCGTTTCGATGACTTTCGGGTTAACGGACATTTGAACCGCCTCTAACACGTTACGGCCAGCAAGATCGATTGCTGCGGCACGTTCAAACGATAATTCGATATCGGCACGGTGGGCCGCAATCAAGGCGTTGACGACACGGTCGACGTTACCCCCGGCCAAGAAGTGACTCTCGAGCTGGTTCGTGTTCAAGCCGATGCCGGCTTTGACCGCTTTGATGAGCGGGTTGACGATTTTCGATGGGACGACGCGACGGAGTCGCATCCCGATTAGTGTGAAGATCGAGACGTGGACGCCAGCGGCGAACGAGCTGATCCACAGCCCGACCGGTACGAACGTGAAGAATACGGCGAGCGCAATCAATCCTCCACCCGAGATGAGTAACGTGGTCAATAGTTCTGGTGTCATTCTGTTACATCCTCCTTAGGCTCTATAAAGTTGCGGACGACAACGCGTCCTGAATCGACTTTATACACCTGAATTTTCGTTTGCGAATCGAGATAGCTACCTTCTGTCACGACATCAATCCGTTCTCCGTCAATCTCAGCGGTACCCGCCGGGCGAAGCGGCGTCAACGTGACCCCGACTTTCCCGAGCAACCGTTTGCGGTCATCGTGGGACAAATACCCTTTGTCTGTTGACGTCGAATCGGTCAAAATCAACCCTTTATACATGAGCGATCGATTGGACTGTAGGCGACGATATGCCCAAAATCCGAGTCCAGCGACGATGGCCGTGGCTAAACCAAGCGACAACCACAGTTGTCCGATTGTGGCACCCGCCATAATCAAACTGGCGACGACCGCCCCAATCCCTAGCACGCCGAACAATCCAAAACCGGCAACGAACACTTCAATTCCTAGAAGGACGATCCCGACAAAAAACACCGTCAGAATCACTCCGAGACCAAATGTCATCGTATTGCAACCCCCTTCCGAGTTCACAAGCTACCTCTTATCTCTAGTGTATACGAAACAAGTTCGCTTTTGGTTTCGGAATACGCAAAAAAAGACAGAAACTTTTGGTTTGACCCAAAAATCCCTGTCTCTCTCATTAATTCGTCAATTGTTGTTTGACAATGCGGTTCACAAGACCACCGTCTGCCTTGCCTTTAACTTGAGGCATGACGACGCCCATCACCTTACCCATATCCGACGGGCCTGTAGCATTCGTTTGAGCAATAGCTGCTTTCACGATCGCCGTGACTTCATCTTCAGAAAGTTGTTCAGGCATATAGGCCTCTAGTACGACAATCTCGTCAGCTACTTTAGAAGCAAGGTCTTCACGACCAGCGCTTTCGAATTCTCGGAGGGAGTCTCTGCGCTGTTTCATCTCTCGGTTGAGCACCGTGAGTTCCTCTTCCTCAGTTAGATCTTGTCGACCAAATTTGATGGCCTCATTTTGGAGCGACGCTTTGACCATCCGGATCGTCGTGAGACGATCTTTTTGTTTCGCGCGCATGGCTTGCTTCATGTCGTCCGTCAAGCGTTCTTGAAGACTCATGAGCTAACACCCTCTCTACAAATGAAACTGAAATTAGAATTTCTTACGCTTACGCGCAGCTTCTGATTTCAATTTACGTTTTACGCTTGGCTTTTCGTAGTGACGACGTTTGCGAACTTCGGCAAGAGTGCCATCTTTCGAAACACCGCGTTTGAAACGACGAAGAGCGTCTTCAAGCGATTCGTTTTTACGGACACGAGTTTCCACTAGTTTTCCCTCCCTCCGAATTACACGACTAAGGAAACGTGTTTCACACGTCATAACATATTATAGTGAAAGTAAGTCGTGCGGTCAACCACTAGTTATTAATAGTCGCTGTCTGAACGTCCGCCTGTAACGATGGCGATTCCAGCTGATGCGCCGATGCGCGTCGCGCCGGCATCAATCATAGCTTGTGCGCCTTCGAAATCACGTACGCCGCCTGAAGCTTTAACGCCGAGATCTGGTCCGACCGTCTCACGCATGAGGCGGATATCTTCTACTGTCGCACCGCCTGTCGAGAAGCCAGTCGACGTTTTCACGAAGTCTGCGCCTGCTTTGACTGAAAGCTCAGCCGCTTTTTTGATTTCTTCTTTCGTAAGGAGGCACGTCTCAAAGATGACTTTAACGAGCGTTCCGTTTGCCGCTTCGACGACAGCGCGGATATCGCGCTCAACGAGATCGAAATCGCCGTCTTTCATGGCACCGATGTTGATGACCATATCGATTTCGCCTGCGCCGTTTGCAATCGCGTCTTTAGTTTCGAACGCTTTCACTTCTGGCGTGTTAGCTCCGAGTGGGAAGCCGATGACCGTACATACTTTGACGTCGTCATCTGATTTGAGTTGTTCCGCCGCGTACTTCACCCATGTCGGGTTGACACAGACGCTTGCGAATTTGTATTCGAGCGCCTCGGCACAAAGTTTTGTGACTTGATCTTTCGTTGTTTCTGCCTTCAAGGCTGTGTGGTCGATATAACGTGCTAATTCCATCGTAAAATTCCTCCTCTGATGTATCGGTCTGACATATAGGTCTGACATCTAACATATTATCATGTTTTCTTGAAATGTAACAGCTTTCAATTCAGACGAGTTGACGGCGTTTCCGCGTCTGGATCCAACTGTTCCAACTAAAGAAGAAAATGGCAATCCATATACATGTGAACGCAAAAACGTGATAGCCCGTGAACGGTTCATTATAGAGAATGACCCCGATTGCGAGACTGAGCGTCGGTGCGATGAACTGAAGAAACCCGACGAGCGTGAACGGGATATGTTGCGCCCCGTACCCGAACAAAAGAAGGGGTAGCGCCGTCATCACGCCTGTCCCGACCAACGCAACCCAAATGACCGGTTCGGTCGTCATCGTCAATCCTCCCTGAGACGTTTGCCAACCCAAGAAAATGATAGCGACCGGAACGACCGCGAGCGTCTCGATGCCGAGGCTAACCGTCGAGGCAAGTGGACGGCGTTTCTTCACCATCCCGTAAAACCCGAACGTACTGGCCAAAATGAACGCGATCCACGGGAACGACCCATACCCGAACGTCAAGACGAGCACGCCGATTGCCGCCACGGTCACCGCCAGCCATTGTACTCGATTTAATGATTCCCGAAAAACAAGCACACCTAACACCATGCTCACGAGCGGATTGATGTAATAGCCGAGTGACGCTTCGATGATATAGCCGTGATTGACCGCCCATATGTAGACGAACCAGTTGGCACTGACGATAAATCCGTTCAACATAAAGGCGTTCCTTGTCGCCCGGTGCCGAAGCGCATAGTTGAACTCGGTCCACTGTTTCGTCCATTTCAAGACAAGTAAGATGAAGAGGAACGACCAGACGATGCGATGGGCCAAGATTTGACCGCTCGGTATTTCCTGCAAAAACTTCCAATAAATCGGTAGGACGCCCCACATGACGTAGGCCCCGACCGTTGGCATGACGCCTTTGTTCACTCTGTTCACCCGCTCTCGTAATCAATTATCGTCAGTGTAGTCGATGCGATTAGGACATTCAAGCGAATTCTTTCACCTTGCACACGACAAAAAGAGGCACGCTCGCGAGCGCACCTCGTATCGCTATGCAACTTAGTTCGGAATCGTCGCCACGGTCGCGAGCGCCTGCTCCAAATCTTCAATCAAATCTTGTACATCTTCAAGGCCGACCGAGATGCGGACGAGTCCGTCCGTAATCCCGAGTTCGAGACGGCGTTCCGCAGGAATTGACGCATGCGTCATCCGAGCTGGTACGCTAATCAAGCTCTCGACCGCGCCGAGACTTTCGGCGAGTGTGAAGTACTTCGTCTTCGCGACGACGAGTTCGGCCGCTTCGGCTGAACCGACGTCGAAGGCGATCATTCCACCGAAACCACGTGCCTGGGACAAGTGGACCCGCTTCGCTTCTTCGCTGCCGACACTCGGATGCAAGACACGGCTGACGGCTTCATGCTTCGTCAAGTAGTCGACGAGCGCGAGCGCGTTCGCTTCAATCGCTTCCATGCGGACCGCGAGCGTCTTGATGCCGCGAACAACGAGGAAGCTGTCTTGTGGTCCAAGTACCGCGCCGACTGAGTTTTGCAAGAACGCCAAACGCTCTCCAAGCTCTTCCGTGCGGGCGACGACGAGACCGGCGACGACGTCGCTATGGCCGCCTAAATATTTTGTGGCGCTATGAAGCACGTAGTCCGCCCCCAATTCGATCGGGTTTTGGAAGTACGGTGTCATGAACGTGTTGTCGACGACGAACAGGACGTCCGCCTTGTCGGCGATGGCGCGGATGAGGCGCATGTCCGTCACGTTCAACAACGGGTTTGTCGGTGTCTCGACGTAAATCATTTTCGTGTTCGGCTGGAGCGCTTCACGGACCGCTTGCGTATCGGCCGTATCGACAAAAGTTGCCTCCAAGCCAAGTGATTGAAATACTCGATTGAATACACGGTACGTTCCCCCATATACGTCAGAACCGACGATGACGTGGTCCCCTGATTTCATTAACATTAAAATCGTCGAGATGGCTGCCATCCCAGAACCGAACGCAAACCCGCTGGCACCGCCCTCGATATCGGCGATGAGCGTCTCAAGTGCCGTCCGTGTCGGGTTGGCCGTCCGCGAATATTCATACCCTTCGCGGAGATTGCCGATGCCGTCTTGCTTATACGTGCTCGTCTGATAAATCGGTGGTGTGACGGCTCCCGTCAACGGGTCCGTTGTTTTACCGCCGTGAATGAGTGCTGTTTTTGTACGCATATTCTGCCTCCTTGACTATTCCTTGACTTAAATAACGTTCAACGCTGTCCGGTAAAATCGTCACGATGACGCCTTCTGTCATCTGAGCCGCTTCTTGTACGCATGCCGCGATGGCCGCTCCGGATGAACTTCCAACGAGCAAACCTTCTTGTTTGGCGAGGTGGGCGACATAATAGAACGCCTCTTCGTCCGTAATCGTGTAAATCCCGTCGACGAGCTCGCGCGGCAAGAACGCCGGCCACGCCTCGACGCCGATGCCTTCTGTCTTGTGCGGCCCTGGTGCTCCACCGTTCAAAATCGACCCTTCCGGCTCGACGACGATCGTCTTCGTCCCGTTCGGCCGCAACTTGCTCGCGACACCTGTAAACGTCCCCCCTGAGCCGGCCCCGGCGATGAACACATCGATGTTCGGCAGGTCGGCCTGAAGCTCGAGCGCGAGCGTGTCGACGTATGCGTCCGGATTATCCGGATTCGAGAACTGTTCCGGCACATAGGCGTCATGTTCGATGGCGAGCTCTTTCGCCCGCGCGATGGCCCCTTTCATCCCGAGCTCCGTCGGCGTGTTGACAACGGTCGCCCCGAGAAGCGCCATGAGCGCTTGCTTCTCTTGACTGAACTTCTCCGGAGTGACGGTCATCAACTTGATGCCGTGACGTTGACAGGCGAGTGCGAGCCCGATCCCGGTGTTCCCGGCCGTCGGTTCGACGACCGTTCCCCCGCGTGCGAGTTGTCCACGTTCAAGCGCCCGTTCAATCAATTGCAGACCGAGCCGATCCTTGACACTACCGCCCGGGTTCATCATCTCGAGCTTGCCGTACACTTTGACACCCGGAGGAACCGGTAACGTCCGCAATTCGAGAAGAGGCGTCTCCCCGATCAATTCATAGACGCTTTGGACAATCATTTACGCTTCGTCCTTGAAGATGATGTGCCACTCGTCACGCTTAGCAAGCATGTCGGCCGCGAGCTTCTTCGCGCCCTCGAAATCGTGATGGTTCGCGCTGCCGCATTGAATCGGGTTTTGCGCTGGAAGTTCTGTCGCATTTGCTGCATCGCGGAGTGTCGCTTCGACGAGGTCGAGCATCGCTTCGTAATCCCCATCGTTCAACATCGTCCAATAGAAGCCTGTCTGGCAACCCATCGGCGAGACGTCGATGATTTGATTCGAGTGGCTGCGGCTGTTCTCGGCAATCAAGTGCTCGAGCGAATGGACGGCGCGCATCGGCATAAGCCCTTCGTTCGGTTGAATGAAGCGAATGTCATATTTATAAATCGTATCGGCCGTCCCTTTCTTCACTCCAGCTAAACGGACGTAAGGCGCTTGTACTTTTGTATGGTCTAAATTAAAGCTTTCGACTTTATAACTTTTCATGATTGAGTTCCTCCTGATTGTTTCGTGGCCACGACGAGCCAGACGAATTTATTTTTTTGCGTGAGCGTAACCGTATAGCCGTTTGCTTCGAGCATCGCTTGAATCGTCTGGGTATATGGATAAAACTCTCGATTCAAATCCTCGAGTAAATCGGTATAGCCGTTCGCTTCGGCCCAGTCCAAGATGTCCCGTTTCGCTGTTTGCGAGGCGAACATCGTATCGAGCAAGACGAAGCGCGGGGCGTCGAGGTGTTCGACGTAACTTCGAATCGCCGTCCGTTTCTCATCATCCGTCAAATGATGGAACGCATAGGATGACACGATTGTATCGACCTGTTGATCCGTCGGATAGTTGAGAAAGTCACCGTCGACGATATCGAGCTGTAACTTCTCGGCCGCGACGGCCCGCATTTCCGGAGACGGTTCGACCGAAATCAATTCGTGGCGCTCCAAGATTTTTGCACTCAAGTTCCCTGTCCCGCTTCCGAATTCCATGACCCGGCCTTCTAATTGGTCGACGACCTCGTTGAGCATCGTCTCGTACCCGGCGAACACTTCACGATACTGTTCGTCATGTCCGGTCACGGTCGCGTCATATTCTGACGCCCATTCCTTAAAAATGTCCATGAATTGTAATCCCATGTTGTCACCCCATCATCTTTATTCCGACTATATCGATAAGTTTTATATGATTTATCTACTACAGACTGTATCAACTTTAGATTAAAATCTCAAGCGAATTGCCCATATTGTTTGAGAGAGATGAATTATTTATTGTTAATCCGATGAAAGAGTCAGGAAATGAGAAAAGACCTATCCACATTTTAACGTGGATAGGTCCAAAGTAATTGTCAGAATCTTTTAATTTGTTCAAATTCATTACCCTATCGTTTAAAAAATAGGAAGAATTTTGGTTTGAAATCCGCTATCATTTTCCACAAATGGATTTATTTTTTCAAAAAACGATTGGAGGATACTAAATTGCCACAACCGAAATTTTATTTGAACGTCTCCCTCGCGACTTGCCTCGCGTTGACGCCCGGCCTACTCGGCCTCGGCGCAGAACCTGTCCTAGCCAAGCCATCTGTCAAACAAAGCGTGAGCTCGACCGACAAACATGAGAAATTGCGCGTCGTCGTCGAACTTGTCGGTGCCCCAGCAATCGAACAAGCAAAGAAAAAGGGTAAAAAGTTTAACGAGTTGACGAAAACGGAGAAAGACGGCGCTCAAAAGCTCGTCAAAGCCGAACAAAAGAAAGCGAAAGCTGCCATCTCGAAAAAAGGCGTCAAGGCCGTGACGCTCGAAGAGTTCACGACCGTCTTCAACGGTTTCAGTACGATGCTCACAGCGACCGACGTCAAAAAGGTCGAGGCGTTGCCTGAAGTCGCAAGCGTCCACGTCGTCAACGAGTACGAACGTCCAGAAGTCAAACCGGACATGGTCACGAGTAATGGCATGGTCCAATCACAGCAGACGTGGGGCGATTACGGGTTCACGGGCGAAGGGACGATCGTCGCTGTCATCGATACAGGCGTTGACGCCGACCACCGTGACTTCCGTCTTACGGATGATTCAAAAGCCGAGTTGTCTCAAACAGAAGTCGAGACGGCCGTCAGCACGTTCGGCATGCCTGGAGCTTACATAAACGAGAAAGTCCCATACGCTTATAACTATTATGATGAGAACGATGATATCCGTGACGATTCACCTGGCGCCTCGATGCACGGGATGCACGTCTCGGGTACTGTCGCCGCCAACGGGGATGAAGCGGCCGGTGGCTTGAAAGGTGTCGCTCCTGAGGCACAAGTGCTCGGGCTCAAAGTATTCAGTAACGACCCGAACTATGCTTCGACATACGGCGATATCTACATTAAAGCCATCGATGACGCCATCAAACTCGGTGCGGACGTCATCAACATGAGTCTCGGCTCAACGGCCGGATTCGTCGATGCCGACTCACCGGAACAACAAGCCGTCCAACGTGCCGTCGATAACGGTGTCTTCATGTCGATTTCGGCTGGAAACTCGGCTTACTTCGGCAACGGTTACGACCTTCCGTACGCCGATAATCCGGACACGGGCGTCGTCGGTGCCCCGAGTGTCAGCTCGGCGTCGACATCCGTCGCTTCGCTCGAGAACGATCAAATTCAATTGGACGCGTTCTCAGTCAAGTCGGGTGACGCCACTGACAAAATCGGTTGGAAAAAACAAGACGGTCCTGCCTTCACGCAAGGCAATTACGACCTCGTTTACGTCGGCGACGGCCAACCGAGCCAATACGTCGGAAAAGACGTTAAAGGAAAAATCGTCCTCGCGGTTCGCGACGGCAGTTACTTCTATTCAAACATTCAACAGACAGCCGAAGCGAACGGCGCAGCTGGCGTCATTGTCCGTGGAGCTGTCGGTCACGGCGATTATGTGAGCATGGCATTGGCCAACCCGAAAATCCCGATGGCCTCGCTTAGCATCAAAGACGGGAACACGTTGCAACAACGTCTCCTCGCTGGTGAACAGATGACAATCGGCTTTGCCGGCGATCGCCTCAGTGTCACGAACGGCGCGGCCGGTCAGCTCTCGAACTTCACGTCGTGGGGCATGACGCCAAACCTCGACTTCAAGCCAGAGATTTCAGCACCGGGCGGACAGATCTTCTCGACGTTGAACGATAACCAGTACGGCTTGATGAGCGGTACATCGATGGCTGCCCCACACGTGGCCGGCGGAGCTGCCCTCGTCCTCGAACGCGTCGACCGCGACTTCAATTTGACAGGAACAGCACGCGTCACGATGGCGAAGAACTTGCTCATCAACACATCGAAAGCTGTCACGGATATCGGACCGCTCAACAAACAGTTACAACAAAACCTCCCTTACACGCCGCGTCGTGGTGGAGCTGGTCTCATGCAATTGCATGCTGCCGTCTCGACACCGGCAATCGCGTACGAGAAGAAGACGAAAGAAGCGAAAGTCGCGCTTAAGGAATTGAACCGCAGCAAGGCGACGTTCACGCTTGTCGTCGAGAACTTGTCGGACAAGGCCGTGTCGTATAACGTGTCTTCGTCACTCCAGACCGACCTCGCTATCGAGCAGACGGCCGGACTCGTTCAGAACGCGATGGAAGCCCAAGCGCTCGAGAATGCAAAAGTGACCGTCAACGGTAAAAAAGTATCGAAAGTCAATGTGAAACCAAATCAAAAAGTTGAATTGAAAATCGCGCTCGATGTCTCGAAAGCAAAAGTGCTCAATCCGAAAACACTCGACGGTCTCGTGCCGGCGAAAGACGTCTTCGAGAACGGTTACTTCGTTGATGGATTCGTCCGCTTGACGGACGTCAACGGTCCTGAGGGCAACCCGTCACTCGTCGTACCGTTCGTCGGTTTCGAAGGAGACTGGGGCAAGGCGCCAATCTTCGATGCCTCCATCTATGAAGACGGCTCGTTCTACGAAGTATCAGGTATGGTCGATCAAACAGGGAACTATCTCGGTTCGAACCTTGACGAATCGGTCTCTGCCGACGCAATCGCCTTCTCACCAGACAAAGATGGCTCAAAAGACGTTGCCGTACCGGTGTTCTCGTTGCTCCGTAACGCCAAGGACGTCAAATATCGCATCGTCGACGAGGCCGGCAATGTCGTCCGGACGTTGTTCCAAGACGAAGAACTTCGCAAGAACTACTTTGACGGCGGTGCCAACACACCTTATTACTACTCGGCCGCTTACACATGGGATGGCCAGTTGAACGGCAAGCCAGCCCCGGCCGGCAAGTACTTCTATGAAATCGAAGGAAGCATCGATTACATGAAGAAACAAGCCCAAACGCTTCGCTTCCCAGTCAAAGTCGATTACACGGACCCGACGTTCACGACGAAATGGCAAGGGGAAAGCTTGGCAGTCCAAGCGAAAGATGAATTCTCAGGCATCCATTCGGTCGAATATTTCTTGAACGGGAAATCCGTCGCCAAACAAGCGGACGGTAAGGCTTACACGTTCGCAGGCGTCAGTGACACCGATCAAGTCAGCATTCGCGTCACAGACCACGCTGGCAACAGCACGACGAAGACGGTCGCTTACTCAACAGACGCGGATAAGCCGGGCGTGTTCGTGAACGCCCCGCTCGCTTTGACGCCATACGCGACATCGGACATCCCGGTATCTGGAACGATTCAAGATGCATCTGCGATCCAGTCGTTCCAAGTCGACGGTGTTGACGTACCGCTCACATGGGACGATGCGAAGAAAGAACACGTCTTCAACACGACGCGGACGTTTGCGGACGGTGTCCATAAGTTGCGGTTCGTCGCCGAGGATGCGGCTGGAAACGTGACCAACTTCCAACGTGCGATTTTTGTGGATACGACACCAGCCAGCATCGAACTTGGAAAACTACCGAAAAAAATCGGTAAAAAACAATCGACGGTCAACGTCTCTGTAACGGTGAAAGACAACTTCGACGAAGTGAAACTTCTCGTCAACGGCGACTTGAAATTCAGCCAAGCGCTGAAAGAACCGTATGAGATGCGTTCATTCGCGAAAACACAGACGGTCACGCTTCCTGTGACGTCAGGTGAGAACACGTTCACGTTCGAGGCGACCGACCTCGCCGGCAACGTGACGACGAAGACGATCACACTCGTCAAATAATAATTCGACAGGCTCGCGCCCAAATCGCGAGCCTGTTTTTTCTAGGTACAAAAACGGCTCCCGCATCCGCGAGAGCCGTTTGATGTGTTAATTCAATTCGAGCGCATATGAGACAGCGGCGAGCGCATAGAGCGGCGCCGTCTCCGAACGCAAGATGCGTGGTCCGAAAGCACAGGCCTGTGCCCCGCGTTCCGTCCACTCATTCACTTCACTTTCGTCAAAGCCGCCTTCCGGCCCGACGATGAGCAGGAGCTTCGCCCCAGGTCGAAGTGCTTTCAACACCGTCGCAAACGCTGCTTGCTCCCCTTGCTTCGCTTGTTCTTCATAGGCGATGACGACGGCATCGAACGAATCGATGCGGTCCGTCAGTTCCCGTGGTGTGATGTGTTGGCACATCGGAACGACGGCGCGGTACGACTGTTCGGCCGCTTCCTGCATGATTTTCTGGAGCCGTTCGACTTTTTTCGGTGCCTTTTTGGCGTCCCATTTGGCGACCGAGCGCTTCGATTCGAACACCCAGAAGTGATGCATGCCGAGCTCAGTCCCTTTTTGGGCGACGAGTTCGACTTTATCGCCTTTCGGAAGCGCATAGGCGAGCGTCACGTCGACGGGAAGTTCGGTCGTCGCTTGACGGCGTTCGAGCACCCGGGCCGTGCCCGTCTTCTTCTCGAGCGTCACGACCTCAGCCTCATATTCGAGGCCGGTACCGTCTAAAAGCACCATGCGATAACCGGGCGTCTCCCGGAGCACTGTCCCGATATGATGGACGACGTCGGCCGGTAAGGTGGCCGTGTCATTAACAAATGACTCACGCGGTAAAAAGTATCGTTGCATGGCTCATCCTTTCTTCGCGATGATGGCGACCCAGTCTTCCATGACCCGTGTCTCTTCAATCGCGAATCCGGACGCCTTGAGCGCCTCTGTCACCTCGGCCCGCTTCTGTCCTATAATACCCGACGTGATGAAGTAGCCGCCCGGTTTGACGCGCGCATATGCATCATCGATGAACAGCATGATGACGTCGGCCAAAATATTGGCGACGACGAGGTCATACTCCCCCGTCATCCCTTTCAACAAGTCACCCGTCTTCACGTCGATGACGTTGCCGACACCGTTCGTCTCGACGTTTTGACGCGCCGATTCGACGGCGACCGCATCCAAATCGAGTGCCTCGACTCGTTCGGCCCCAAGCTTCGCAGCAGCGATGGCGAGGACACCTGAACCCGTGCCGACATCAATCAATCGGTCACCCGGTCGGATATAGTTCTCGATCGCCTGAATGCAGAGCATCGTCGTCGGATGCGTCCCCGTCCCGAACGCCATACCCGGATCGAGTAAGATGACGTTCTCTTCCGGTTGTGGCTCATAATCTTCCCAAAGCGGAACGATCGTCAAATGTTGTGAGATTTTGACGGGCTTGTAGTACTGCTTCCACGAATGGGCCCAGTCCTCTTCGTCCATCTCGACGACCGTCACGTCACCGGTGCCGATATCGAGCACATGACGCAAGCCATCCACTTCTTTTTTGAACGCAGCGAGCGTGTCTTGAAAATCACCTGAGGCCGGTACGTATGCTTTCACATAAACACCGGACGTCGGATACGATTCACGGCCCGACACGTCCCAAATCTCGCCGAAATGGTCTTCGGCCATCATCTGGTCGTAATCTTCGACGTCCTCGATGACGACCCCTTGTGCCCCCACTTCATGTAGTAAATTCGATACGGCTTCGACTGCCTGCTGTGTCGTGTGGACACAAATTTCAGACCATTTCATTGTTTGAACACGCTCCTTTTACTGGCTAAAAAACTTCTTCATCTTTTGGAACAGGCCGTGTTGTTCTTCGACGCCTGCTTCTCCGCTAATCTCTTCGAATTCACGGAGCAATTCTTTTTGACGGTCGGTCATATTCGTCGGCGTCATGATGACGATATTGACGTACTGGTCGCCATTGCCGCCGCCGCGGACGCTCGGCATCCCTTTGCCGCGCAACCGGAATCGCGAACCGGTCTGCGTGCCGGCTGGAACTTTCAAACTCACTTTGCCGTGGACGGTCGGAACTTCGAGTTCCGCGCCGAGTGCGGCCTGGGCGAACGTGACCGGCATCTCCATCGTGATATGTTGGTCGACCCGTTCAAAGATTTCATGCGCCCGGACGCGAACGACAATATACAGGTCGCCGGCTGGGCCGCCGTTAAAGCCAGGACCGCCTTTGCCTGATAGACGGATTTGTTGGCCGTTGTCGATTCCAGCTGGAATCTTGACTTCGACTTGCTTCTGTTTCTTCACATGGCCAGAGCCGTGACACGTCTCACATTTTTCTTTAATCGTCTTCCCGCTTCCGTGACATTGGCTACACGTCCGTTGATTGACCATCCGGCCGAGAATCGTGTTCTGTTCGACCGTCTCGACACCGCTGCCGCCACAACGGCTGCACGTATCCGGTTTTGTTCCCGGTTTGGCGCCGCTGCCCATGCACGTGTCGCATTCGACTTCAATCTCAAGATCGATGATTTCCGTCTTGCCGGTCACACTCTCCATGAAATCGAGGTCGACGACGTATTGATAGTCTTCCCCGCGTCGTGGAGCGTTCGGGTCTTGACGACGTCCCCCACCGCCACCGAAGAACATGTCGAAGATGTCACCGAAGCCGCCTTGGAAGTCGCCACCGCCGCCGAATTGGCTGGCCCCTTCAAAACCGAAACGGTCGTATTGGGCCCGTTTCTGTTCGTCTGACAATACTTCGTATGCTTCACCGAGCTCTTTGAACTTGTCGGCCGCATCCGGCTCTTGGTTGATGTCAGGGTGATACTGGCGTGCCAGCTTGCGATAAGCACGTTTGATGTCTTGTGCCGAGGCCGATTTATCTAGGCCAAGCACTTCATAATAATCTCGTTTCGCCACGTTACTCTCTCCTCTACACTGTCTAAACTAAAATTCTACCGAATCTACCTTAACATGGAAAGAGCCAAAGCAGAAACCTGCTTTGGCGCTCTCCTCTCTATCGGTTGCCTTATTTGCGATCGTCGAGATCTTCAAACTCAGCGTCAACGACGTTGTCGTCTTTCGCTTCCGTCTGCGTCTCTGCACCTTCAGCACCTTGCTGTTCAGCCATGTTCGCATATACTTTTTGCGTCAACTCTTGCACGACGTTCGACAATTCGTCTTTCGCCGTACGGAGGGCTTCGAGGTCTGTGCCTTCGAGTGCCGTTTTCGCTTTTTCTTTCGCAGCTTCAGCGCGCTCTTTGTCCGTAGCGTCGACTTTGTCGCCGAGGTCTTTGATCGCCTTGTCCGTTGCGAAGACGAGTTGGTCTGTCTCGTTGCGGAGTTCAGCTTCTTCTTTACGTTGTTTGTCAGCTTCCGCGTTCGCTTCCGCTTCTTTTACCATACGCTCGATTTCAGCCTCGTCGATCCCTGAAGACGATTGAATCGTGATGGACTGTTCTTTGTTCGTACCGAGGTCTTTCGCCGATACGTGAACGATTCCGTTCGCATCGATGTCGAATTTGACTTCGATTTGTGGCACGCCACGTGGTGCCGGCGGAATGTCCGTCAACTGGAAGCGACCGAGTGTCTTGTTGTCTGGTGCCATCGGACGTTCCCCTTGGAGGACGTGGATGTCTACCGCTGGCTGGCTGTCAGCCGCCGTCGAGAAGACTTGTGATTTCGAAGTCGGGATCGTCGTGTTGCGATCGATCAACTTCGTCATCACGCCACCCATCGTCTCGATACCGAGCGAGAGCGGAGTCACGTCGAGAAGGACGACGTCTTTGACGTCACCGGCAAGGACGCCACCTTGGATTGCGGCACCGAGGGCGACGACTTCATCCGGGTTCACGCCTTTGAACGGCTCTTTCTTCGTGAAGTCGTGAATCGCTTTTTGAACCGCTGGGATACGTGTCGAACCACCGACGAGGATGATCTTGTCGAGGTCAGACGGTGTAAGACCTGAGTCTTTCAACGCGCGGCGTGTCGGCTCCATCGTGCGCTCGACGAGGTCGGCTGTCAACTCTTCGAATTTCGCACGTGTGAGTGTCGTTTCAAGGTGAAGCGGACCAGCTGCTCCGGCCGTGATGAACGGAAGGCTGATGTGCGCGCTCGTCACACCAGAAAGGTCTTTCTTCGCTTTCTCGGCTGCATCTTTCAAACGTTGAAGCGCCATCTTGTCTTGAGCGAGGTCGATGCCGTTCTCTTTTTTGAATTCTGCCACGAGATAGTCGATGACTTTTTGGTCAAAGTCGTCACCACCGAGACGGTTGTCCCCTGCTGTTGCGACAACTTCGAAGACGCCGTCGCCAAGTTCGAGAATCGAGACGTCGAACGTACCGCCACCGAGGTCATAAATCAAGATCGTGTGGTCTTCACCTTTATCGAGACCGTAAGCGAGTGCAGCTGCCGTCGGCTCGTTGATGATTCGTTTGACGTCGAGACCAGCGATTTTCCCTGCATCTTTCGTCGCTTGACGCTCCGCATCGTTGAAGTAGGCAGGAACAGTGATGACTGCTTCCGTCACCGTTTCACCGAGGTAGTCTTCTGCATCTTTTTTCAATTTCTGCAAAATGATTGCCGAGATTTCTTGCGGCGTGAATTTCTTGCCGTCAACTTCGACCGTATGCGACGTTCCCATGTGACGCTTAATCGATTGAATCGTGTTCGGGTTCGTGATCGCTTGACGTTTCGCTACTTCTCCGACTTGACGCTCTTCGCCTTTGAATGCGACGACAGATGGTGTCGTACGGTTCCCTTCTGCGTTCGAGATGACGACTGCTTCGCCACCTTCCATAACTGCCACACATGAGTTCGTTGTACCTAAGTCAATTCCGATAATTTTACCCATTGTCTATTCCTCCATCTAATTAAGTAATGTTATTCTGAGACTTTTACCATGCTCGGACGAATGACGCGTCCGTGCATCGTGTACCCTTTTTGAAGCTCCATCGTCACGATGCCCGATTCGAACTCATCGCTCGGCTCTTGCATGACCGCTTGATGATAGTTCGGGTCGAACGGTTGGCCAACCGCTTCAATCACTTCGACGTTCTCACCGTTCAAGACGTCGAGTAACTGGCGGTGAATCATGTCGACGCCCGCTTGAATCTGCTTGGCGTCGTCCGAAGTCGCCTCGACTTGGAGCGCGCGCTCGAAGTTATCGATGAGCGGAATCAACTTCTCGACGACCGTCTGTGACGCGAACTTCACGCGTTTCGCGTTCTCTTCGTTCGTCCGACGACGGAAGTTATCAAAGTCCGCACGGATGCGGAGCTCGCTCGCTTTGAGTGCATCGATTTCTTTTTGTAAATCCGTCCCTTCAGAAGTTTCTTCCACAAACTCAACATTTGAAACCTCTTCTGCTTCGACAGCCTCTGTCTGTTTCGGATCAAAATCTTTTTCTTCGAGCACTTCTTCTGGTTCAGGCCCGTTTTGTTTGTCAGTTGTCATAATGAGGCTCCTTTCCATCACTCTTCTAATTTCGTTCGCCTTAACGCCTCAATGATTTGTCCCATCATTTGGACACCGTGTCGATAGTCCATCCGGGTCGGTCCAATCATGGCGATTGTCCCGAACGTCTTCCCGTCGAGCGTATAGTCGGACGTGATGACGCTACAATTTTGAAGCGCGACGATGCCATTCTCGCTACCAATGCTCACATAAATCTCGCGGTTTGGCAACGATTCGAGCCAGTCGGTCAACCGTTCCTGTTCATCGATCCATTCGAGGAACGGACGCAACGTGTCGAGCGTCTGAAACTCAGGTTGGTTGAAGATGTTCTTCTTCCCCCCTAGATATAGCGAAGCAGGATGTTGGACTTCGACGGTCGATTGAATGAGTTGCATCATGAACTCAAATTGTTCCTGGTGCGCGAGTCGAAGTTTGGCCACTTCTTCCCCGATTCGGAACTTTAGCTGACCGAGTGGAGTCCCTTTGAGACGATCGTTCAAGAAACGAATCGTCTGTTCGACCAAGTCAGGCGCCATCGGAGAGTCGAATACGACCGTCCGATGTTCGACGTGGCCTTGATCGGTCACGATCAAGACGACGCCGCGCCGTTCGTCGAGCGGCATCAAGTCGATTCGGGCCAGGCGATTCATCTGGCTGTTCGGACCGAGTGCCACCGTCGTATAGTTGGTCAAATCAGAGAGCAGGTCAGCGGCTTGACGGATGAGCACTTCCGACTCTTGGGCCGAAGCGCGCAGTCGTTCACCGAGACGATACGTCTCGCGCTCGTCGATGATTTTCGTCTCGACGAGATGGTCGACATAATACCGATAGCCGATTTCGGACGGGATTCGTCCGGCCGACGTATGCGGCTTTTCAATCAAACCCATGTCTTCTAAATCGGCCATGTCGTTACGGATCGTCGCCGAACTGAATGATAAGTCATCCCGCTTCGATAACGTCCGCGACCCGACCGGTTGAGCCGTCTGAATATAATCATCGATGATCGCTCGTAAAATGAGCAATTGTCTCTCTGTCAGCACAACATCACTCCTCTCTGAAGGATTGGCCTCGCTTTATTAGCACTCATATTTACTGAGTGCTAATCACACTTCAAATATTATCATGTTCTCCTTATTTGTCAATTCATTTGGCTCATTTTTTCCAGTCCGTTCAAGCGTTCGGATATGCATGTTTCGTCAACATTCGGTATGATACGAAATGAGGTGATTAGATGTTTACAACACAACAATTCGACGTATTCACGCAAGACGGACTCGACGCCCGGATGGCCGGGATCCGCTCAGAGATTCAACCGCTGTTCCACCGGATTTATGACGAGGTCGGGCCTCAGCTCGAAGCCGACGTCGGCATCCCGCTCTATTTACATGTCGCCAAGCATGCCCGCCGGACGGTCAATCCGCCGAAGGACACGTGGATGGCGATCTGCCATGACAAACGCGGCTATAAGAAACATCCCCATTTCCAGGTCGGCTTATTCGACGACCGCGTCTTCGTCTGGCTCGCCTTCATCTATGAGATGCCGAACAAGGAAGCAATCGGCCGCCGGCTTATGGCACTCGACTTCAAATCGGATTTCCCTGACTTCCATATCGCCGGGGACCATATGAAGAAAGACGCGTTTTTAATCGAGGATATGTCAACCGAATCGATTGAGACGATGACGGAACGCTTCGCGACCGTGAAGAAAGCTGACTTCTTAATCGGCCGCCAACTTCCGGCCGATGCGTCGATCCTTCAAAACGAAGCCGCCTTCCTGGCGCTCGTCGAGGATACGTTCAGCCGGCTCATGCCGATTTATCGAGACCTAGTCTTATAAACAATCAAGGGCGGACCCAAGTCGGGTCCGCCCTATTTTTATGATAATGAAGGTTGATCGTGAGCGTCATTCACACGCGCTTCACCGATGAAGGCCGCGAACGCCTCATTGGCGAGCGGGAGTCCCGACTCGGTCAAGCGGACGTGTGTGTCCGTCGTCTCAATCAACCGCTTCGCCTCGAGCTCCGTCAAGACGTGCCCGAACACCGAACGCATCGATACACCGTACTTCGACTCGAACGTCGCAAACGACACGCCTTGGCGCATCCGGAGTCCGAGGAACAGTTCTTCTTCCATCTTCTCGAATATCTCGAGCGTCGTCGTATTGCGGACCGGTAACCCTTCCGCTTTGATATAGTGCGGAATCGGGGCGATGTTCGCCCGACGTTCCCCGTTCAAATAACTATGCGCGCCGGCGCCGAAGCCGTAATACTCTTCATTGCGCCAGTACACTTGGTTATGACGGCTCTCCCGCCCTTCGAGGCTATAGTTTGAAATCTCATATTGTTTCAATCCACGCCGTTCGAGCGTCTCCATCACTTTCAAATACATCGCGACTTCAATGTCCTCGCCCGGAAGGCGCAGCTTCCCTTTTCGCTCTTGAATCGCGAACACGGTGTGCGGCTCGAGAATCAACGAATAGGAAGACACGTGTTGAATCGGGAGCTCGAACGCCAAGTCGAGGTCGCGCTCAATCTGCTCGAGCGTCTGTTCCGGCAAACCGAACATCAAGTCAATCGAGATGTTATCGAATCGCTTCGCAGCTTCCGTCACGGTCGCAAACACGTCATCGGCCCGGTGCGTCCGTCCGATGCGCTCGAGTCCGCCGTCGTCGAACGTTTGGACGCCGAAACTGACGCGGTTGACCCCTCCTTGCTTCATCGTGTCGAGTTTCTCCGCACTGACGAAGTTCGGGTTCGCCTCGACCGAATACTCCAAATTCGGAGACGCGAGCGGGAGCAGATGACGCGCGACCATATCCATGAGTCGTTTCATCTGCGCCTCATTGAGCGCCGTCGGTGTCCCACCGCCGATAAAGATCGTCTCGATCGTATCGGTCGGATATTGTTCGAGCGAGAGGATGATTTCCCGTTCAAGTGCATCTAAATAGTCATCAACCGGTTGGTTCTTTAAGAACACCTTGTTGAAATCACAGTAATAACAAATATGTTCACAAAATGGAATGTGAAGATATACGGCTTTAGCCATGGCGGCCACCCCTTTCTTCTCTTCCATTTATAACGCTTTTCACGCCGGGACGCCACTCTGCACGTTCAATCGAACCGATGAATGAACAGACCGCTCTTCAGTTTCGGTTCGAACCACGTCGATTTTGGCGGCATTTGACCGTTCTCGTCGGCGACGCGCATCAGCTCTTCCATCGCCGTGGCATGACACGTCAATACGACGACGTCATCACGTTTAGCCAAGTCGGCGAGACGTTTCGGTGCGTCCTTGCCGCCGATGAAATCGATTCGGTGATCGGTGCGAACGTCCGTGACGTGAAAATACGGTTCGAGCACATCCCGTTGCAGCGTCGCGACGTCGAGCGACGTCGTCGTCTGCAATTTTTTGAGCATGAAATGCTCGCCCCGGTAAGACAAACCGAACGTGCCCCGCTCGTTCGGGACATACAAGGCAGGGACCGACTCGAGGTCATACGATAAATCCAGACTTTCGAGCAGCACCATCACTTCTTCTGTGTCCACTTGATTCAAAATCCGGTGATATGGCAAAATCGTCAGCTCATCGCTCGGGAACAAGACGCCGAGGAAGTGGTCCCGCTCTTGTTTCGATTCCCCTTCATGAATCGGGCTCCGTGCGACGACGGCTGCGGCTTTGGCCCGGTGATGCCCATCGGCGATATAGATGGCCGGAATGCTGGCCCCGAGCATGATGATGCGTGCTTGATGCTTGGATGGCACGGCATAGCCTTCATGGATGACACCTTCACTGTCCGTGAAGGCAAACAACGCCTCTCCTGTCGTCGCGTCGTCCAAGATGCGACGCAACCCTTCGTCCGGCGCGTGGCTCATCAAAATCGGACCAGTGTGCGCTTTCGTCGCCGATACGTGCTCGACGCGTTCGCGTTCTTTCGCGGCACGGGTGTGCTCATGAATCTTGATGCGACCGGCCTCATAATCGGTCACCGAGAATGTGGCGACGAGCCCTGTCTGGACACGCCCTTGATCGATGAGCCGGTAAACATAAAACCCGTGGGTCCGTTCGGTCAACTCGCTCTTATAAAGCCGTTCGAGCTCATGACGGGCTCGTTGTCCCCACGCCTCGAGCGGCATGTCCGCTGTGAACACTTCTGGTTTATCGACCGCAAGGAACGAGTCGGGACGCAGTTTGACGTCTTCACGTGCTTGTTCGACGCTGACGATATCGTACGGGTCGGCTGCGACGTTCTCGGGATGGGTTGGCATGTATGGGGCAAACGGTTTGAATACGACCATGATCATTCCTCCTTAAAATTCGCGGACGCGCATGACGCCCTCGATGTCGTACAGGGCGTGCACAGATAGCGTCTCGTGTTTATGGTTGTCGATGTCGATCAACGTATAGGCCACGTCGTTGCGGCTCCGGTTGACCATGTTGTCGATATTGATTCCGTTCTCGGCGAGCCGGCTCGCGATTTGACCGACCATGTTCGGGACGTTCAAATGGAGCACGGCCAAACGCCGCTTGCCGACGTAAGGGAGTTCCGTGTTCGGGAAATTGGCCGAGTTTCGGATACTACCGGTCTCGAGATACAGTTTGAGCGTATCGACGGCTTGGATTGCACAGTTCACCTCAGACTCGTGGGTCGAGGCGCCGAGATGCGGGAACGCGACGACTTGCGGATGTCCGAGCAGCACTTGTTTCGGGAAGTCAGTGATGTATGTCGCCACGTTGTCATCGAGCGCTTCTAACAAATCGGCGTCATTCACGAGTTCACCCCGGGCGAAATTCAAAACGGTAGCGCCCGGTTTCATCTGCTTGAACCATGTCGCATCAATCATGTGGCGCGTGTCATCCGTGAGCGGCATATGAATCGTCAGGATGTCGACGTCGGCGAGCAACTCGCTCAACTGCTTCGCCCGTTTTACTTGTTGTGAGATATTCCAGGCCCCGTCGACCGATAAGTGCGGGTCGTACCCGATGACGTCGATGCCGAGATGGAGCAAATCGTTCGCGAGCGACGCCCCGATTGCACCGAGACCGACGATGCCGACGCGCTTGCCTCGCAGTTCGGACCCGACGAAACGCCGTTTCTGTTGTTCCATCGCTTCTTCGAGCGATGTCTGATCGGCAAACGTGTGATCGTTGATCCAGTTCGCCCCTTCCAAAATCGGACGGACCGATAACAGCATGCTGGCGAGCACGAGTTCTTTGACCGCGTTCGCATTCGCGCCCGGCGTATGGAACACGACGACCCCTTGACGGGCGAGCCGGTCGAGCGGGATATTGTTCACGCCGGCACCGGCCCGGGCGATGGCGAGCAAGTAAGGCGGGATGTCCGCCTGATGGACGTCATGGCTCCGAATGACCCAGGCGTCCGCTTGTTCGGCGTCATTGACGGCATACTCGCTCGGCTCGAAACGCCGTAACCCGTCTTCTGCGATTTGATTATACGTTTTTATATGAAACATCTTGTCCCTCCTGTTCAAACTCATGCATCACATCGATGAGACGCTTCACGCCTTCGAGCGGCATCGCGTTGTATAGACTGGCTCGCAGGCCGCCGACCGAACGATGACCCCCGAGCTCGATTAACCCGCGTGCCTCGGCGAATCGTTGGAACGCCCGGTCCGTCTCGGCATCCCCTGTCGTGAACGGAATGTTCGTCAGCGACCGGTCCTTGCCCGAGACGACGGCATGAAACATTGGCGATGCATCCAAGGCGTCGTAAAATAGACCACTCTTCTCGACGTTGCGACGTTCCATCGCCTCGACCCCGCCTTCTCCCTCGACCCAGGCGAGCACGCGCTCGGCGACGTATAGACTGAACGTCGATGGAGTGTTGAGCAGCGTATCGACGTGCTTGCTGTACGCGAGGTATGACGGCAAGTCACGGTCGACAATCAAATCGCGACGGATGATGACGAGCGTCAATCCGGCCGGCCCGATATTTTTTTGGGCACCGGCATATAATAGCCCATAGCGCTTGACGTCAATCGTTTCCGCCAAGATGTTCGACGAGACGTCGGCGACGATCGGGACGTCCGTGTCCGGCAGTTTCGTATAGCGCGTCCCTTCAATCGTGTTGTTCAACGTCACATGAAGATAGTCGACGTCTGAAATCGTCTCTGGCCATGCGGGAAGGTCTCGATACTTGACCGCTGCCGAACTGCCGGCGACGACGACGTCACCGTAGTGTTTCGCATCAGCAATCGCTTTTTTCGACCAAATCCCGCTGTCGAGATAGGCGAAGCGCCCCGACTCGCGCAGGTTCATCGGCACCATCGAGAATTGTAGGGTGGCACCGCCTTGTAGAAACAGGACGGCATAGTCGTCAGGAATCTGCATCAATCGCCGCAGTCTCGCCTCGAGCTGCTCGACGATTGTGGCGAACGTGTCGGAACGGTGACTCATTTCGACGATGGACACCCCTTGTTTATAGGAAAGAAACTCGGCTTGCACTTCACGTAAGACCGGTTCCGGCAAGACGCCCGGCCCGGCTGAAAAATTATAGATCACCGCCACTCCTCCTCTATTTCTCTGTAAGTACGTACTATTCCGTGCCTGACGTGCCGAATCCTGCCAAATGACAAAAATCGCCCTTATCCGGAGATAAGGGCGAACGATTATTCTTCGTCCATCGACAAGACGGACATGAATGCTTCTTGTGGCACTTCGACGGAACCAACCATTTTCATGCGCTTTTTACCTTCTTTTTGCTTCTCGAGCAATTTACGTTTCCGCGAGATGTCACCACCGTAACATTTGGCGAGAACGTTCTTACGGAGTGCCTTGATTGTCGAGCGGGCCACAATCTTCGTTCCGACTGCTGCTTGAATCGGCACTTCGAACTGCATCCGCGGGATGAGTGCTTTCAGCTTCTCGACGATGACCTTCCCACGTTCGTAGGCGAAATCACGGTGCACGATGAAGCTCAAGGCATCGACGAGCTCGTTGTTGAGGAGGATATCCATCTTGACGAGTCGCGACGGACGATAGCCGATCAAGTCGTAATCGAGCGACGCATAGCCTTTCGTGCTCGACTTCAACTGGTCGAAGAAGTCGTAGACGATCTCACTGAGCGGGATGTCGTACGTGATTTTGACGCGGGTCGTGTCGATATACTGCATATCGATGAAGCTACCGCGTTTCTTCTGACAGAGCTCCATGATGGCACCGACATAATCGTTCGGTGTCATGATGGCCGCTTTGACGTATGGCTCTTCAATCAATTCAACTTTTTGCTGTTCTGGCATCTTCGACGGGTTGTCGACGTGGATGACGTCCCCTGCTGTCGTCGTGACGTGATAGATAACCGACGGTGCCGTCGTAATCAAATCAATGCCGAATTCACGCTCGATTCGCTCTTGAATGATTTCCATGTGGAGCATGCCGAGGAATCCGCTCCGGAATCCGAATCCGAGTGCCTGTGACGTCTCCGGCTCGAACTCGAGCGCCGCGTCCGACAACTGAAGCCGTTCAAGTGCTTCACGCAAATCGTTGTACTTCGCCGCGTCAATCGGATAGAGACCGCAGTATACCATCGGGTTCATCTTCCGGTAACCCGGGAGTTGTTCCGTCGAAGGGTTTTTGGCGAGTGTGATCGTATCACCGACACGAACGTCGCCGACCGTTTTAATCGACGCCGAGAGCGTCCCAACGTCGCCGACATTCAATTCTTTCACCGATAACGGTTTCGGTGTCGAGACGCCGAGGTCCGTGACTTCAAACGATTTGCCCGTCGACATCATTTGTACCTTGTCTCCGACTTTGACCGAACCGTTAACGATTCGAATCGAAGCGACGACGCCGCGATAAGCGTCATAATACGAGTCGAAAATCAACGCCTGAAGTGGCGCTGACGGATCTCCCGTCGGTGCTGGGACGAGTTCGACGATCTGTTCGAGAATCTCTTCAATCCCGATTCCCGCTTTGGCCGAAGCCGGTACGGCATCACTCGCATCCAAACCGATGACGTCCTCAATCTCTTGACGGACGCGTTCGACGTCCGCAGACGGCAAGTCGATCTTGTTGATGACCGGGATGATTTCAAGGTCGTTATCAAGCGCGAGATAAACGTTCGCGAGCGTCTGGGCCTCGATGCCTTGCGCCGCATCGACGACGAGGACAGCCCCTTCACATGCTGCGAGTGAACGTGACACTTCATACGTGAAGTCGACGTGTCCCGGTGTATCGATCAAGTGAAGGATGTACTCTTCTCCGTCTTTTGCGGTATAGTTCAATTTAACGGCGTTCAACTTGATTGTAATCCCACGTTCCCGTTCGAGATCCATCGCATCGAGCGTCTGTTCTTTCATTTCACGCGCCGTGAGCGCACCAGTTCTCTCGAGAATCCGGTCAGCGAGCGTCGACTTCCCATGATCGATGTGAGCGATGATGGAAAAGTTCCGAATCTTCTTCTGACGATTCTCTAATTCTTGTTTGTTCATATATGGGTTCACCTATCCTTCTCATGCATACCGTGTCATTATATCAAAATCCTAAGTTAATGTGTACGACCTACTTCAACAATACCACATATAGTTTTCAGAATAATCATCAAGTGGTTGCTTTTCGAATAAGCGTTTGCTACAATTGTGCTTGTTCTGTTGAATGATTACTTGAAGTAATAAGAACATACACTTTCTTGTTTCAGGGGGTGACAAAACAATGGCAAACATCAAATCAGCAATCAAACGTGCAAAAACTTCTGAAAAGCGTCGCGTCGCGAACTCGCAAGAGAAAGCAGCAATGCGTACAGCAGTGAAACGTGTTGACGCTCTCGTACTCGAAGGAAACAAAGAAGCTGCTCAAGAAGCTTTCGTCCTCGCTACGAAGAAAATCGACAAAGCTGCAGCAAAAGGTCTTATCCACCAAAACAAAGCTGGCCGTGACAAATCACGTCTTGCAGCTCGCATCGCAGCTCTCTAATTAGAGACTAAAACGAAACAGCCGCCTCCATTAGGAGCCGGCTGTTTTTTGGGTTCGCATGACGTAATGGGTCCCGATTTCAGGAATCTCGAACGGTTCGCCCACGACGACTAGCCCGTTCCGCTCATAAAAACGGACTGCCACTTCTCGGGCGTTGCACCACCACGACTCATTGACCGCTTCATGCAACGCCTGTAAAAACGACGAGCCAATCCCTTGACCAGTAGATGTCGGGTCAGTCGCCATCCCTCTGAGTTGGTACGGCACCGTCTGACCATCGAAGTCACGCCCCACTTCCATCACGGTCGCGATGGACACGACACGTCCATCTTCGACCCAGGCGAAGTGACGCGTCGTCTCCGCGTCATCCCCTTCAAAATAACACGTCTCCACCGGCAAACCGGGCCGCAACACTTCATGCCGAAGCGGAATCACCGCTTCTAACCCTACTTCCTGTAACCCCATGTCCTCACCTCACAGTAATGTCAATTGGCAGACGAGCGTATCAAACACGATCTGCTTGTCACCCCGTCCCGTCTTCATTGCCTCATCCGCGTCGGCAATCAATGTCAGTGCCCGTCCGAGCTGAGCCTCGGAGAAATTCCGGCTCGCTTGCGAGGCCAGTTTCACCGTATACGGATGCGCCCCGATTTTCGAGGCGATTTGCTTCTCGCCATACCCCTTCTCCGTCAGCTGTTTCGCGAGATACATATTCCGGTACTGTCGCGCGAGGAGTGCTAACAAACCGATCAGCTCTTGACCTTGCTTCTCTAAATCACGGACGAGCCGAAGCGCCGCATCCGCACGACGGGCCACTAAGAATTCGGACAGTTGGAACACGTTGTCTTCGAGTGTCCGCGGGACGAGATCGTTGACGATATCAATCGGAATCTCTGCCCCTTCACTCGCGTACAGTTGCAACTTCTCGAGCTCGCGGACGAGTTTGCCCCAATCATCCTGACAGAGGAACAACAGCCGTTCGACGGTCGCCCGCTCCATTTTTTGGCCGCGCCGGTTCAGCTCGTCGCCGACGTAGCGCATCAGCTCCGACTGGCTCGGTTTTTTCGCTTCGAGCACGATGGCCCGCTCTTTTAAGCGCTTGACGACTTTTTTCCGTTCGTCGAGCTTCTCCGCTTCGATAATAAAGACGAGTACGGAATAAGGCGCTGGTTGTAACGCGTATTCGGTCAATCGCTCGACGTTTTGCTTTTGCTTCTCTTTTGCCCCCGTCAAGAACTGCGCTTGTTTGACGATGACGGTCCGATACTCGCTAAAGAACGGTACCGTCTCCGCCTCATCGAGCGCCGTGTCGAGTGACGTCTCGTGCAAGTCGAGCTGCATGACATCAAAGTGGTCACCAGATGGGTTGGCCGCTTTGATGATGGCCCGCTCCCACGTCTCTAGCAAATATTTTTCTGTCCCAAACAGGACGTACACGTTCGACAACTTTCCGTTATGCAGCCACGGTTCATTCAAAACACACACCACTTTCACAATTTATTCTTATCTAAACATAGATTATCCTTCACTGATTCGCTATACTTAGGACGGAACCATTTCAAGGAGGGACTCACTATGCATATTAACTCTGTTCGCCCACAAAGCGAAAACCCGTTCGAGAACGACGTACAGTGCAAACGTAACGATGCCATCGATTCAGCAATCGGCTTCATCGTCCCGTTCGGCTTTTTCTTCACCATCTTCGCGATTGGTGTCCTCATCAAGTTCTTGAGCTTATAAGTCAGTCAGAAAGCGATTGCCCCGGGGGAGCAATCGCTTTTTTAGTTTATCATAGTTTTTCATGGCGGTACTGCCTTCGTCACAATCCCGCGACACCGATTTCGTTCACAGACGACCATCCCGTCCTCGTCCGTCCGTAATACCCGCTTTCCCTCGAGACGTTGTAGCGTGTCAAGATGCGGATGTCCGTAACGATTGTTCCTTCCGACACTGATGATGACCCATTCCGGATTGATTCGGTTCAACAGCGCCTCACTCGACGATGTGTTCGACCCATGATGCCCTAATTTGAACACATCGACGTCAACGGTCGGAATCATCTCTTCCCGCGTGTCCGGCAAATCCCCAGTCAATAAATACGTGAGCGCCCCGACCTGCATGAACAGCGACACCGAGTTCGCATTCTCGTCCTCGCCCGCCTTTCCCGGTGCGACGACCCACATCCATGGATACGGCCTATCCCCGCTCGACAGGAGCCTGACCGGGACTTGATAGGTCTCCAGCTCGGCCAGTAACTCGTCTCGTTTGCCTTGATCCGCTACTTCCGCCGAGAGCCACACCTCATCGACTTCGATGGACGAGAGCAAACCGGACAGTCCGCCGACGTGATCATGATCGGCATGGGTAAGCAATAAGAAGTCGAGGCGCGTCTCCCCTCGCTTCCATATGTACGGGGCGACGACGTCCGCTCCCGGGTCATAGGTGGACCGTTTCGATTCTTTCGGGTCTTGAAACACTCCGCCGACATCGATGACTCCCGTGACCTCGCCGTACTCGACGACGACGGCATCGCCTTGTCCGACGTCTAAAAACGTGACGCGCGGCTCTTCGCCCCATTCAAGGACGCCATGCATGAGCAAGAGCGCAATCACGGCAAGCCCCCAACCGCTCCATCGTTTCCACTCAAGGAGCATCAATCCGCCCCACAGGACGACAGCGAGGCCAAGAGCGTGCCAAAACGTAAACTCATGCAGCGGAAGCCAAGGCCGCCAATCGTGATGCAGGGCGAACGTCCCATTCAGGCCATCGAGGATCGGATGCAGGAGCTTTTCAGCGGTCGGCACGATATACGCGAACAGGGCGAGCGGAATGACGATCCAGGAAATTAAGAAAGCGCCGACGACGTTATACACGGGTGCCAACACCGATATAATCGGTTGAACGGGCCATAACAAGATGAGCCCGAACCATTGAGCATATACGGCCAGCCCGAACGGTCCTGTCCAAATCGGGCGAGTCACGAGCAAGAACAACGTCATCGCAACCGTCAACTGAAACCCTAAATTCCATAGCAAGTACGGTTGCAAGGCGAGCAAGAACGCCGCGCACCAACTGAGCAACCGAATCGGGTCGCGGACACGGTAACCAAACAGTGACAGCCCGAGCAACACGTCGGCGACGAGCACGGCCCGCGCCACTGGCGGCGAAAACCCGGTCAACCATCCGAACAACGTGACCACAACGAGAATCAACATTGTCTTCGTCTCTCGTCGCAACGGCAACGGCCGCGTCGTCCAACGCAATCCGAGCACGAGGAGCGCGATATGTGAACCGGAGATGACGAGCAGATGGAGCAGACCGGTCACCCGGTAAGAAAACGAGGTATCCTCATCGAGCAACCGACTCTCCCCGAACAATAACGCCTCCATATAAAGCGCCACATCCGGCCGATACGTCGTCTCGATTCTCGCGAGCTGTCGTTCCTTCCAACGGAGCATCCGTCCACTCATGCCGTCACTCGGACGACACGCCTCGATGGCGACGTCACTCCCTTTGAACGCAAGTCCGGCCCCATACGCCCAAGCCGCCTCGTCGAACCCACCTGTATTGCGCAACGGTGCGAACGGGGTCTGCGTGAACGTGACGAGGCACGTCTCTCCGGGACGACCGAGCGAGAGGTCACGGCCGGTCAATACACCCTCCTTTCCGTCGATTTGTCCATACAGCCGCGCCGATTGGCCATTGTCCCGCCGGCTCTCGATGGCGAACAGATAGGGTCCGTCCACCGGCAACGGTTCGGCGTCAGGACGTACGAACACGAACAGGACGAGCAGGACGGCACCAACGTGCGCATAGACGGATTGACCACGCCAAGTGAAGGCGATGGCGACAGACAACAGGAGGCAGAGGGCGACTGATCCGTGTATCCCGGCAATGAATAGGCTGATTGGCAACAATGGATACAGTGGCATGTCATGGAACCAAGAGATAACCTTCCATGCTTTCTAACGTCTTCTCCCCGAACCCTTTGACGTTGCCGATCTCTTCATATGACTTGAACGGCCCATGCTGTTTCAAATGATTGAGAATCGCCTCGGCTTTGGCCGGACCGATGCCCGGTACTGTCATCAATTCGTCCTTCGTCGCACTGTTAACATGGACCCCGTTCGTCCCCCCGCCCGCTTCTTCAGCGGCAGGCACAACGACCGTCTCCCCTTTTTTCGGGACGCTCACTTTCGTCCCATCGACGAGCAATTGGGCCAAATTCAATTGTTCGGGATCAGCCTCGGCCGTCAAGACGGCGAGAGACAACACATCCCCAACACGGGCCCCTTGCGGCATCGTATACATATCGGGCGCCTCGACAGCCCCGGTCACATAGACGACGATTTCGGTCGGGACGCTCGGCTCGATTTCCGGCTCGGGTGTCGCCACGAACTGTTCGACCATCGGCGTCTCCGGTTCTTTCGAGTAAAACATATAGCCCACCCCAATGAATAATCCGACGAGCAGCACGACGACATACCGTCTCCACTTTTCCATACGTCTCCTCCTCGCGTGAGTCTTCCCTCTAGTATGAGCAAATAGACATCGGTGCGCCCGTTCCGCCTTTGACGTTTCTGATGCGCTTATGACCCTGATAGGCGTGTGTCGCATCCGCTTCGAGACGACAAAAAAGAGACAAGCCGAAACTTGTCTCAGTGCTCTTCAAAATGTTGGACTTGGCTCGCGAGTGCGGCGGCCTGCCCTTCTAACTCCTGCATCAAGGCGAAAATTTGATCGAAGCTCGCTTGTTGCTCTTTCATCGAGGCCGCGACTTCTTCATTGCCCGCCGCGAGTTCCTCGGTCACGCCGCTCACTTCCTCGACCCGTTTCAAGACGTTCGTGACTTCCGTGCTCGATGCGACCATCTCGCGCTCGATCGTCCCGACGAACGAGGCGACGTGATCGGTCCGGTCATGGATTCGACTGAACGCCTGCTTCGTCAATCCGAACGCCTCGAGCTGTGCCGTCTGCTCACGACTCGACTCTTCGACCATATCCGTCAAGCGGGCGACCTCATCGCGAATCGTCTGGACGACTCCGAAAATCGAACGTGTCGCCACGTTACTTTCTTCAGCCAGCTTCTTGACTTCGCTGGCGACGACTGCAAACCCTCGTCCGGCCTCCCCAGCCCGTGCAGCCTCGATGGCGGCGTTCAAGGCGAGCAGGTTCGTTTGGGCGGCGACGTCTTCCACGAGTTTTGCCATTTTTTCAATCTCTTCGGTCTTCCGGGCGAAGTCATCCATCCGATTGACGAGTGATGCGTTGCGCGCGCTCGAGCGCTCTAGAATCTCTTCCTGGTCCGTCAGCGTCTCGATACCGGCCGCGACTTCACGAGTCATCTCGGTCGTCTGTTCAGTCGTCTGCTTCGTCTGGTTCAAACTCGTCTCGAACGAGGTCGCCATGATGCCGACCGATTCGAGCGTCTCTTGCAGTTCCGTTGCAATCGACTGTGCCCCGTTCGCCATCTCATCGACTGCATTCGTGATGTTCGACGTCGTGCTGACCACGGCCTCGTTCTCGGCGGCCGCTGTCTCCGTCATATCGTTCACTTTCATCGAAGTGACGCGAATGGACCCGATGACCGTCTGGAGCGACATCGTCATCTCTTGCATGGCCCGCTCTAACCGTCCGATTTCATCACGGCGCGTCGAATCCGGCAACGTGATTAACCGGCCGGCCGCGATTGCTTCCGCCGCCTCAACGTTTCGCTCGAGCGGATGGGTGATCGAGCGGGCGAAGAAGAAGTTATAGACACTGAGTGCGCCGATGACGAAGACCGTCAACAATACCGATACGAGCAGGAGACGTTTCGTCTCGCTCGCCGCCTCGGCCTGTAGCGCTTCATAGAACGTACCATTTTTCAAGAGGAGTGTGTTCACATCGTTCAATACTCCTTCGAGTTTGGCGGCTTGAATCCGGGCCGCAATTCCGCCGGCCTCGGCCGTCTCCACTTCAGCTTCAATCCGTTCATACTTCGTTGTCGCCCGTTCAAGGTGCGTCGCGAACTCTGGAATCAGATATGTCTGTTCGAGCATCGCAAACGTTTCTCCGTTCGTCGCCCGGATGCGCTCGAGTTGCGTCAGCGTCGATTGACTCATCTGCTCGCCGAGCGATGTCCAAAGTGACTGTTCTTGCAAGAGCGACGTCTCGAGCTGTGACAGCTCGATCATTTGCGTCCCATACTGTTCATTGTACGTCTGCAGACGATTGAGTGTCGTCAAAACGTAACTCATCATCAACACAATCAACAAGACCGTGAACACGGTCGAAAAGATAAACCGTTTCCGTAAACTCATTTCAGCGTCCCCTCCATCAACTGTTTCTGAAACGCCTCAAACTGTTTTGTCTCTTCGTCATCCCACTGGACACGACGAAGAGCGGCCAAACCGACACCGTTTTGATCGATTCCGAGTTCGACGTGGGTATTGAACGCCTCGTTCTCGAGTCGATTCGCGATTTCAACGATGGCCAAATCAACTTGTTTCAACATCGACGTGATGACCGCGTCCGGTGCAATCATCGATTGATCACTGTCGACCCCGATGGCCTTCACACCGTTCCGCTCAGCCGCCTCTAGAACTCCGACCCCTGTCAGTCCTGCAGCGGCGTATAACACGTCCGCTCCGGCTTCAATCTGTTTCTCTGCCAATTCGCGCCCGATTTCAGGTGATGCAAAATCGTTCGCATAGTCGACGAGCATCGTCACGTCATCGTTGACACTTTTCGCTCCGAGTTCGAAGCCAGTCCCAAACTTTTGAATCAGTTCGTTGTCGACGCCCCCGATAAATCCGATTTTGTTCGATTCCGTCTCGAGCCCCGCGACTGCACCGGCTAGCGCACTTCCTTCCGTCTCTTTGAACGTCACGGACATGACGTTCGGTAATGTCGATACGGCATCGATCAACGCGAACTGTTGCTCCGGATGTTCGGCCGCTACCGCTTCCAAGTCCTCTTGACAAGCGAACCCGAGCCCGATGATGACGTCATGTCCGTCGGCGACGAGCTGTTCGAACCCGGCCTTGTACGTTTCCGTCTCATCCAACTCGCGGTAATCGACGAACCATTCCCCCGTCTCACGGAGTTGTCCCATGCCGCGCATCGCCGCATCGCTGAATGACTGGTCCCCGAGACCAACATCAGACAACACAACGCCCATCGATTGACGGGTTTCAACGGTTGCTTCCGGTTGGTCAATCACAGACTGACAACCTGGTAACCAAGTCACACATGCGGCCAACAAGCCGATGATGAGTGATTTCTTCATAATCGCTACTTCCTCTCTCTAATGGTCTGACATCTCACTTATCGTCAGAAACCGATCGAGTTTGAAGCCTTTCGTTTCAAATTTAGGGGAATTTGAGTAAAACAAAAAAAGCCACAGACGATGACTTGTCTGTGGCTCCCTACTTATTCTTCCGTCGCGGCGAACGTTGACTCGCTCAACTCGCGATTCGCACTCGGCTGAACGTTGCCTTTTCCAGCAAAGTTGTCGAGTAAATCTTTCATATCGATTCCTGACGACGCTTTGAGCGTCTGTTGCAGCGATGCCATCAAGTCGGTGGCGTAACCCGTGACTTTGCCGGCTCCGCCGTCTTTGCCGCTGCCCGTATCGACGACCGTAATCTTGTCGATATTGCCAAGCGGTGCTGCGATTTGTTTCGCATAATCCGGAAGCATCTTGACGACCATGTCGAGGATGGCGGCTTGACCATACTGCTCGAACGCTTCGGCAATCTTTTGTTTCGCTTCGGCTTCGGCGAGACCCGTCAAGCGGATAATGTCAGCTTCGGCTTCCCCTTTGGCCCGTTCCGAATCGGCCTCGGCCACACCGGCGAGGCGGACCCGTTCGGCGTCGGCTTTCGCTTCCGCTTCGATGCGGTACTTCTCAGCGTCGGCTGCGGCGATTTGACGTGCCTTGTCGGCTTCGGCTGACTGCTCGATCGCATAGCGGTCGGCGTCGGCTTTCTTCTTCACTTCAGAATCGTACTGTTTCTCACGACGCATGATTTCTTTCTCTTCGAGCTCGATTTGCTTTTGACGTTCGATGATTTGGACCTGCATCTGTTGCTCGGTGACTTCTTGCTTCGCTTTCGCTTCTTCGAGCTCATACGCTTGGTCGGCGCGGGCCTTGGCGACGTCTTGTTCACGGCGATACGCCGCGATACGAAGCTGGTTCTCTTTCTCGGCTTCCGCGATTTCTGAAGCACGTTCAAGTTCCGCTTTCTTCGCGTCCTTCATCGCTTCTGCTTGTTTGATGCGCGTCTCTTTGTCCGCTTCGGCCGTGGCGATATCGGCATCTCGCTTCACTTGCGCGATTCGTGGCTTCCCGAGCGATTCAAGATAGCCGTTCTTGTCACGAACATCTTTGATGGTGAACGAGACGATAACGAGACCCATCTTGGCCAAGTCTTGTGAGGCGACGCGTTGCACTTCTTGCGAGAACTTATCACGGTTCTTATAAATCTCTTCAACTGTCATTGAACCGAGGATTGAACGGAGGTGACCTTCGAGCACTTCTTTCGCCTCGTTCTCGCGTTCGATTTTCGGTTTGCCGAGGAATTGTTCGGCCGCCGTGGCAATCTCACTGATTGAGCCGCCGATTTTGATGATGGCCGTCCCGTCCGCCATGACCGGTACACCTTGCTCGGTATACACTTCCGGCGTCGTCACCTCGAGCTTGCTCGAGAGAAGACTGAGTGGTTCTGCCTGCTGGAACACCGGCAAGACGAACGTTCCGCCCCCACGGATAATCTTCACGCGGTTGCCTGACGCGTCGCTATGGACGTTCTTTTTCCCTAAGTAGCTGCCGGTAACGATGAGCGCCTCATCTGGTCCGACCGTGCGATACTTCAACACGAAGACGAAAATTAAGGCGAGCAAAATCACTCCGACGATAATACTGGCTAAAATAGCTGTGTTCATACGTTAAAACTCCTTTCGGATTGTCGGTTCGTCATACTCCATGACGACCGCAATGTTTCGTTCGACTTCGATGATGACGACGCGTTGTGTCGTATCGATGGCTTTTCCGTCGACACTCTTGGCCGTTTTTAGTACGGATCCCGTTACCGATTCGACGAGCACTTCGCCAAACCCACCTTCTGGGACCGGGACCGTCAATCGACCAATCAGGCCGACGAGGGATTCATCGGTCATTCCGATCGATTCTTCCGCGTTCGATAGCGGCAAGAGGACAAATAAGTACAGGAGCGTCGTGAGCGCGAATGAACCGACGAGGGCGACGGCAAGCCCTATCATTGGCGACACGTGGGCAAGCGCATTTAAAATCAATCCGATTCCCGCACCGAGCGCTAAAAAGGATAAGATGACGGCGGGATTGAACCAACCATCAAATACATCGAACGCATCTGAAAAAATCATGTACACGAATGTACCGAGACCCGCGATGATGAGTACCCACCAATACAGCTGATCTAACGATTCCATTACCACTCCTCCTCGGCGCGACGCTGTCGTTCGTACGAAAGGACGCGGCGCAAATGTTCGACTTCGAGCGCGAGCGCCTGTTCAATCGTGTCCCACTCTGCCAACGGTCGGGTCGGTTGATTGACCGACTGTCGGACCCGTCCTAACGTCTGCTCGAGACGTAAGCGATCATAGCGGTCGACCGCCTCCATCCGTTCTTGTCGCAGAAGTGACAAATAGTGATCGACTTCCGCTTGTAACGCAATGATTTGCTCGGTCGCCGCTTCCGACGATTCCTGCATGAGCAAGCGACGCACCCTGACTTGATGGGCGATCAGTTTTGCAATCCGAGCTTCTAGCTCGAGAATATGTTTATAGAGAGATTCTGCCTCATCTTCATCCGTGTCATCGCGCCACCACATCTCCGACTCACCTCGCTTCTTTCTTTACTCACTTGTCTATACGTTTAGAGCGAAACTTTGGTTTCAAAATAACTAAAAAAAATGTAAGATTGATTTGCTAGCGTTAGAAAGGAAGTGCTCACATTGGGCAATCAAGTCATTAAATTATCAGCTACCGCCCAGGAGGAACTCATCGCGAGTTATCGGGCCCATTCAGTCAATCCTCCGCCACACGCACGATTCAGTGCTAAAACACCTCAGTGTGTGATTACGGTCTACAATTCGGGTAAAGTCATGTTCCAAGGACGTGATGCCGACACGGAAGCCGCCAAATGGGGAACGAGCATTAAAAAAGAACCTAGCGTTCCGAAAAATGTTCTGCCGGAAGGCTTTTCGGACTGGTCTGTCATCGGGAGCGACGAAGTCGGAAAAGGTGATTATTTCGGACCGCTCGTCGTCGTCGCCGCCTACGTGCCAAAAGAGAAAATCGCTCTCGTCAAAGAGCTCGGGGTCAAAGACTCCAAACTGCTGTCGGACACAGAAATCGTCCGAATCGCCAAAGACTTGCACGTCACCATCACCTATCAGAAGGCGACGTTGCACAATCCGGCGTATAATAAAATGCAACGGACGATGACGCAAGGCAAAATGACGGCCATCGCCCATAACGCCGCCTTGTCGGCCTTATTGCAGAAGCTCGATGCGACACCGGACGCCATTTTAATCGATCAGTTCGCTGAAAAGAACATCTACTATAACCACCTTCGTTCCGAAAAAGCAGTCGTCAAAGATGACGTCTATTTCTCGACGAAAGCGGAAGGATTGCATGTCGCCGTGGCCGCCGCCTCGATTCTCGCTCGCGCCTTGTTCTTAAAAGAAATGGACAAGTTAAGTGCGACACTCGGGGTCACGTTACCGAAAGGCGCCGGCGCCAAAGTCGACCAAGTCGCGGCCGATTTGATTCTTCGTTATGGTCAATCCCGTTTGAACGAGGTCGCGAAAGTTCACTTCGCCAACACGAAAAAAGCAATCCGGTTGAGCGAGTTGAAACGATAGTCCTACATTTGTAGATATGGTATATTATTTTTAGGGTTTAATGAACTTAAAAATTTTTGGAGGATAGCGTTCATGTTGCATTATAAAACGTACACATTAAGCGACGACCATCCTTGGGTCATCTTCATCCATGGCGCGGGTGGAAGTCTGTCGCATTGGTATCGTCAAATTCGGCCGTTCAAAAAGAAATATAACGTGCTCCTGCTCGACCTACGCGGACATGGCGGCTCTTACAACGCAGAACAGTCGTTGAATCAACCGCTGAACGCGTATACGCTCGATGTCGTTGTCGAAGACGTCGTCGAGGTCATGGACCACTTACAGATTGAAAAAGGCCACATGGTCGGCCTATCGCTCGGGACGATTGTCATTCAAGCGATGTTCGAGCACCATCCGGAACGAATCGCTTCAGTCGTGCTCGGCGGGGCCATCGTCAAGTTCAACGTCCGCTCGACGTTGTTGATTCGCCTCGGTAGTCTCGTACAGAGCTTCGTGCCGTACATGTGGCTATATCAGCTGTTCGCGTGGATTTTATTACCGAAGAAGCGTCATAAGAAATCACGCATGATGTTCGTCCGCGATGCGGCCAACCTGTGTCAACGTGAGTTCATCCGCTGGTTCAAGATGACCGAGAATATGAATCCGTTGCTTCGTCATTTCTCTTCGATCGAGACGAACGTACCGATTCTCTATATTATGGGTGACGAGGACTACATGTTCCTCGAAGCCGTCGAACGGACTGCGAAACATCAGCCGACGGCTCGTGTCCAAGTCGTCACTGACTCGGGCCATGTCGTCAATGTCGACCAACCCGATCATTTCAATTCAATCTCGATGGCATTCATCGATCAACAAGTTGGCTCACTTGCAGCCAGCACGTCTTAATACGAGACGATCCTTCATTGGGTCGTTTTTCTTTTTGAGCGGTTTTCAATTTTTTTCAAATTAATTTTCAGAAAATATTGATTATTGAAAAATATCGTGTTACTCTTAGACAAATCTTAACAAACGGAGGAGCTGGCAATGATGAAAACCCATGCGCAACACGGCCTACTGATTATTATTCGACTGAGGGACTGAAAATCGACTCGATGACCGAGACGAATTTTTGGGCCCTTGTTTCGATGGTTTCGGACGAGGCGCTCATGGTATGACCGACGCGCCTATCCCATCCGGATAGGTTTTTTTATTGGATTGACACACATAGAGGAGATGATGGAAGTGAAACAGTACGCAATGGACCGAATGATCAAAATATCAGCAGGAATGGCAAGCGCCGTCCTCGTCACGCTCGGGGTTGGACTCTTGATTGAAACGATTGGGAAGATGGCCGGCATCGAGACACTCGTCTTGATCGGGCAAGTCGCGAAATCATTGCTCGCCCCGGCACTCGGTGCCGGTGTCGCTTATCAGCTCGGCGGCAATACGCTCATTTTGTTCAGCTCGATGATTGCGGCAACCGTTGGTGGTGCGGCGCTCCAAGCGACCGAGAGCGGGCTCGTCCTCGTGCCCGGTCAACCGATCAGCGCCTTGATTGCAGCAGCAGCTGCGGTCTGGTTAGGCAAACGTGTCCTCGGGAAAACGAAATTTGATATGATGGTCGTCCCGGTCACCGCTGTCCTTGGAGGCGGCATCGTCGGAGTCGGCGCAGCAGCCGTCACGACACCGCTCATCAACTCAATCAGCGCCAGCATCACCGCTTCGGTCAATACGTCTCCAATCGCGACATCGCTCGTCATCGCGCTCGTATTTAGTGTCATGCTCATGTCACCTGCTTCGTCGGCCGCACTCGCCATCGCGCTTCAACTCGACCCGGTCGCCAGTGCCGCCGCGTTGATCGGATGTACGGCCCAGTTCGTCGGCTTCACGCTCATGGCATATCGTCAAACAGATCCAGGCGGTTTGGTCGCCTCGTTCTTCGTCACACCGAAAGTCCAGTTTCCGAACGTCGTCAAAAACCCTCGCGTCGTCATGCCGCCTTTCATCGCGGCGATGATCAGCGCGCCGATTGCGACGCTCGTCTTCTCACTCGAAGTCCCTTATGAAATCGCGGGACTCGGGCTCAACTCATTGATTGCGCCGCTCAACATCCTTGCCGCGCAAGGAATGGACGCGTTCCTCATCTTCGTTGGAACGGGAGTTGTCCTTCCGGCCATCATCACGCTCGTCTTGTATAAAGTGACATGCCTCGTCGGTTGGACAAAGTTCGGCGACTTGGCTCTTGAAGTCCAGTAAACTCAAAAAAGGTGTCCACACGTGGTGGACACCTTTTTAGGTTATGCGCGAACTTCCGCACCGTGTGCCGCTTGAACGGCAGTGAGAATCGCTTCATACGACGCCGTCACTTCTTCATCTTGAAGGGTGCGGGTCGGATCTTGATACTTGAGCGAGAAGGCGATTGATTTCTCATCGTCCCCTACGTTCTCCCCGATATAGACATCGAACAAGGCGAGGTCAATCAAGAGCGGTCCTGCCGCCTGTTTGATGGTCGCTTCGACTTGACCGGCCGGGATGTCCCGTTTCAACACGAGCGCCAAATCACGTGTGATGGATGGGAAACGTGGTACGTCTTCATAGATGAGCTCGGCTGACTGTTGCAACACGTCCAAGTCGAGTTCGAACACGTACACTTCTTTCAATCCATACACGTCTTTCGACACGCCTGGATGGACTTGTCCGACGTAACCGATGACACGTCCGTCGATGAGCACGTTTGCGGTACGACCTGGGTGCATATCGGCAATCACGGCCGCCTCATACGTCGCTTCGACACGTAGCGCAGACAAGAGCGTCTCAACGGCTCCTTTGGCGACGAAATAGTCGACCGGGACACGCGTACCTTGTGAACGGTGATCGTACCAAAGTCCCGTCAATACGCCGGCGACGCGCTCCGTTTCACGTGGCAACGTCTCGCCTTGTTCAACATAGACGCGTCCTGTCTCATACAATCGCACGTTCGCTTGTTGACGCGACGTATTGTAACGAGCCGCCTCCAACAGACCTGGGATGAGCGATGTCCGGAGTACCGAACGCTCTTCGCTCATCGGCATTGCCAAGTTCACTTGCGTCAAGTCGGCTCCACTGAAGCGTGAGGCGTTCCCGACGCTCGTGAGCGAGTACGTGATCGCTTGCGACAATCCTGCGCCTTGGAGGATGCGACGGACGCGACGGCGCAACACGTTTTCTTTCGGGAGGTACCCTTTCGAGTGTGACGCCGGAAGGCTCGACGGAAGACTGTCATAGCCATAGAGGCGTGCCACTTCTTCCGTGATGTCAGCCGGCAACTCCAAGTCAGGGCGACGCGACGGTACGTGGACCGTCAACGTCTCGTCCCCGGTCACATCGAGACCGAGACGTTCCAAGATGCGGACAATCGTCTCTTGCTCGAGGTCCATTCCGAGTCGATGGTTGATATAAGCGACCGAGACATCAATCGTCCGAGCCGCAGAGTCTTTGTCCCCAGCGATGACGATGTCGCTAATTGTGCCACCGCTCACTTCGACGATGAGTTCGGCCGCACGGTCAAGGGCCAATTGTAACCGTTCCGGGTCGACCCCTTTTTCAAAGCGGGCACTCGAATCCGAGCGTAAACCGAGCGTACGGCTCGTCTTACGGACCGATGCCGGTGCGAAGTAGGCCGACTCGAGGATGATACTCGACGTCGTCGCATCGACTTCGGTGTTCGCTCCACCCATGACGCCGGCGATGGCGACAGGCTGCTCGCCGTCCGTGATGACCATCATCGAGGCATCGAGCGTGCGCGTCACGTCATCGAGCGTGACGATTTCTTCCCCGTCATACGCTTGGCGAACAGCAATCGTCGTTCCGAGTTTCGCCGTATCGAACGCATGAAGCGGTTGACCGAGCTCGAGCATGACGTAGTTCGTCACATCGACGACGTTGTTGATTGGGCGGACGCCTTCTGCGATCAAAATATTTTTCAACCATTGTGGCGAGTCACCGATGACGACGCCGTCGACACGGCGTGTCGCATAGTACGGACAGTTGTCTGTCTCGAGACGAACGCTGACCGTGTTCGCGACATTTGTCGTCACGTCGGCAGTCGGTAATGTGTATGGGCGCTCAAGGATGGCCGCGACTTCATGAATGATCCCGTAAAGGCTTAAGCAATCTGAACGGTTCGGTGTCAATCCGAGCTCGATCACTTCATCGTCGAGGTCTAACAGACGGATGACGTCCGCACCGACTTCGACCGGTTCGCGGAACGTGTGAATGCCATCCTGCTCGTCTTCACGAATTTGTTTCTTCTCGAACCCGAGTTCCTCGAGCGAGCAAATCATCCCTTGCGACTCGACGCCGCGCAGCTTCGCTTTCTTAATTTTAAGGCCTGGGAGACGAGCTCCGACCGTCGCCACGATGACGTGTTGACCAGCGGCGACGTTCGGCGCGCCACAGACGATTTGAACCGGGCTATCCGCACCGATATCGACCGTCGTCACGTTCAATTTGTCTGCCTCAGGATGCTTCTCGCAAGCGAGGACATGCCCGACGACGAGTCCCGACAAGCCTTCCGACCGGCTGACGACGCTCTCGACTTCAATCCCGTTTTTCGTGATTAAGTCACCGAGCGTTTGTCCGCTCAAATCGGATACGTCAATATATTGATTCAACCATTTTTTTGATAATAACATGTGTGATCCCCCTTAGAATTGCTCGATGAAGCGTAAGTCGTTTGTATAGAAGTGACGAATATCGTCCACCCCATGTTTTAACATCGCCATCCGTTCGACACCGATTCCGAATGCAAATCCGGACATCTTCGTCGAATCATAGCCTGCCATCTCAAGCACGCGTGGATGCACCATTCCGCCTCCGAGAATCTCAATCCAGCCTGTCTTCTTACAGACGTTGCAGCCTTTGCCGCCGCACTTGAAACAAGAGATATCGACTTCGACCGACGGCTCTGTGAACGGGAAGAAGCTCGGACGGAGACGAATCTCACGCGTCTCACCGAACAACTGTTTGACGAACACTTCGAGCGTGCCTTTCAAATCGGCCATCGAGATATGCTCATCGACGACGAGTCCTTCGATTTGCATGAACTGATGCGAATGTGTCGCGTCATCCTCATCACGACGGTATACTTTACCCGGGCAGATGATGCGAATCGGCTTCCCTTCTGCTTGGAGCATCGTCCGTGCTTGAACAGGCGACGTATGTGTCCGGAGGAGCGTCTCGTCTGTGATATAGAACGAATCCTGCATATCACGGGCCGGGTGATCTTTCGGGAGGTTGAGCATCTCGAAATTGTATAAATCCGTCTCGACTTCCGGACCTTCGGCAATCGTATAGCCTAGACCGACGAACAAATCTTCCATCTCATCGACAATTTGTTGGAGCAAGTGGGTATGACCTGGCAGTGACGTCCGACCTGGGAGCGTGACATCAATCGTTTCCGCTGCCAGTTTCGCCTCGAGCTCGACTGCCTTCACTTCCTCGATCCGTGCCTCTAACGTGTCTTGGATTGTCGTCCGGACCGTGTTGACGAGTTCACCCACGACTGGTCGTTCTTCAGGTGAGAGTTTCCCCATCCCGCGGAGCACCTCGGTCATCGGTCCTTTTTTCCCTAAATATTTGATGCGGACATCGTTCAACTCTTTTTGTGACGACGACGCTTGAATCTCCTGCAACGCCTCTTGTTGTAATTGTTCCAACTGTTCTTTCATTCTTGTTTCCTCCTCTACAAAAAAAGTCCCTTCAGTCGATGACTGAAGGGACGAATAATCGCGGTACCACCCTACTTGGCCGAAATCGGCCCACTTGAGAGCATCGGTATCGGGATGCTACTTCGGTGTTGTCTCCAACACGACTCGAGAGTGAATTCAGCGCCGCCCAAGGCATCGGCTCGCAGTCTCGGCCCATGCTCCCTGTACTCGTTCGGTAGTTCGCGTACTATGCTCTTTCAACGTCTATTCATTATTTTGTTCGATGTAATTAACCTATCACGATTCGTCAGTGCTGACAAGGTTATTGTAGCGCAATCCGATACATGAGAATACCGGCCGCGACGGCCGCGTTCAACGATTCGGCATCGCCGAGAACCGGGATATGGACACGCGTGTCACACAAGTCGAGCACGTCTTGATGTACGCCTTGTGCCTCGTTGCCGATGACGAGCGCGACCTTCTCACTAAAATCGACTTGCTCGTACGATGTCGCTTTCGCGAGAGCCGTGCCGTAAATCTGGAAGCCTTCGCTCTTCAATTCAGGCAACGTCTCGAGCAAATCGACCGAGCTCACGTTGACGTGGAACAAGGAACCTTGTGTCGCGCGCACGACTTTGGCATTGAACGGGTCGACCGTCCCTTTGCCGAGAAGGACCGTATCAAAGCCGGCCGCGTCCGCCGTCCGAATCATCGTCCCGAGGTTACCTGGGTCTTGGATGCGATCGAGGACAAGCACATGTTTCATCTTTCGTTCGACCGGGGCCATCTTGACGACAGCGAACACACCTTGCGTTTTCTCTGTCTCTGACAATAAGTCAGCCACATGGTCGGATAGTTCGAGGACAGGCATCTCATCAAGGCGCCATGATCCTTTCGGGGTATACGACTCCCCCATAATCAGCTGGACGAGACGTCCGGCACGGATGGCCTCGTCGACCAAATGCTCGCCTTCGACCAAAAATTGTCCGGACTCTTGTCTGCCTTTTTTCGTCATCAAACGCTTTAAGCGCTTAATCGTCTCACTTTTCGTAGACGTGATTTTCGTCATATTATCCCTCTTTCAACCATTGAACCGTTTCGTGATCGAGTCGTTTCGTGAGCGCTACGACCAAATCGACGGCTGCTTCATAATCTGCTTTGTGAATGATTGAGACATTCGTATGCAAATAACGGACCGGTACCGTGAGCGCGACGGCCGGCATCCCGACACCTGCCAAATGGAAGCGGCCAGCGTCCGTTCCACCGCCCGGCGTCAAATCCAATTGGTACTTGATGTCGTTCTCTTTCGCCACTTCGACGATCAAATCGATGAGGCGCGGGTTCGTGATGGTCGTCGCATCGAAGAAGATGACTTGAACGCCTTCCCCGAGTTTCGACAATCCTTCTGCCGGTGTCATCCCTGGTGTATCTCCAGGAATACCCGTATCGACGGCGATGGCGACGTCCGGTTTGACCAAGTTGGCAGCCGTGACGGCACCGCGCAACCCGACTTCTTCTTGGACCGTCGCTCCAGTAAAGACAACACCCGGAACTTCGTCGTCTTTCAATCGTTTCGCCGCCTCGATGGCGATGGCACAACCGATTCGGTTATCCCACGCTTTGGCCATCAAGAAGTCTTCATTTTTCATGACCGTGAACTCACAGTGCGGGACGACCGTATCGCCCGGGCGAATGCCCCACTCCGCGACTTGATCTTTCGACGTCGCACCGATATCGAGGAACATGTCTTTAATCTCGACAGGTTTTTTGCGCGCCTCGAGCGGAAGCACGTGCGGCGGTTTCGCACCGATGACTCCAGGGATTTTTTCGCCTGAGCGTGTGACGACGTCCATGCGTTGCGCGAGCAATACTTGGTTCCACCAGCCACCGAGCGCTTGGAAACGTAAGAAGCCCCCTTCTTCGATTCGTGTCACCATGAAGCCGACTTCATCCATATGGCCGGCAATCATGACACGCGGTCCATCCGCGTTGCCCGTCACCCGTCCAAACAGACTGCCTAACCCGTCTTGTTCGAACGCTTCCACGTGAGGCTCCAAGTATTCGCGCATCAATGAGCGGACTTCTCCTTCATTTCCCGGGACACCGGTGGCATCCGTCAAGCGTTTCAGCATATGTAATGATTCGTTCATGGGACATCGCTCCTTCGTTTCGATTAGTAACCTTGATTTTGTCGCTCATGGTTCTTTTCATTTTTTGCCATATACGCCATCACCATCAACTCTTCGTTGATGCCGAGCGTATAGCCAAGTTCGAGATAAGCCGCCATCAGCGTCTCGTACATCGGTTCCGTCTTCGACAAACCAAAGTTCGTCACTTTGCGGAACACGTCTAAAAAAGCGTCAGTCGCATCAAGATACGAGCTACCTGCTGGGAACGAATCGCGTTCATACCCGAGGGCAAGACCGAGCGACAATAAGAAATGAATGCCGTCGACATACTCTTCTAAGATCACGTCTTGAGGCGACGGGCCCTTCGTTGACCAAAATTTAAAGCTACGGGTCTCATTGGCGAGTTCACCGAGTTCGACGAGCAAAGCGAGTAGCCGCTCATCAAATTGGTTCCCGGATAGTTGATGTTCTTCTTTGATCCGCTCATCTAATTCACGCTGCCGATCAAATAATGTTGTCCAGTTCACCGGTTGCTCCTCCTATTCTGCATTCAAAGCAGTACTAAAATCATTAAAGACCAGCCGACTGCCAAAATCAATACTTGTATTTGAACGCTTTTTGGGGCATGAACCGCCTTTTTCCGCGTCAAATGAAGCCCGAACAGAGCACCGATCGCACCGCCGGCATAAGCATATAAGACGTTAAAATCACCTTCGCCGAGCGTGTACCGTTTCGCCTGCAAATAGGTGTAGACGTTCAAGACGATGAGTGCCAACGCGACGATGGCCAAAACAGATGGATTCATAGTCCGCCCTCCTTATCTTAAGTTTAAGGAATTAATCAGAAAAAAGAAAGCGCCGAGATAAGGTCTCGGCGCTGTCGATTGAACGATTACGCGTTCAATTTTGATTTAGCTGTATCAGCAAGTGACGCGAATGCCTGTGCATCTGTCACAGCAAGCTCAGCAAGCATCTTACGGTTGATGTCGATTCCTGCAAGCTTGAGGCCGTGCATCATACGGCTGTATGAAAGACCGTTTGTGCGTGCTGCCGCATTGATACGTGTGATCCAAAGACGACGGAAATCACGTTTCTTTTGACGACGGTCACGGTAAGCGTACATGAGTGACTTCATGACTTGTTGTTTTGCTACTTTAAATAGAATGTGTTTCGAGCCAAAATAACCTTTGGCAAGCTTGATTTGCTTTTTACGACGTTGACGAGTCGTATAACCGCCTTTTACGCGTGGCATATGGTTTCCCTCCTAAATTCTTTCTGTATTACTTCGCGATCATGTTGCGAATGCGTTTGAAGTCTCCAGCTGAGACGATAGCACCTTTACGGAGCTTACGTTTCGCTTTAGTCGATTTGTTACCAAACAAGTGACTTGTGTAAGCGTGTGAACGCTTGAGTTTACCTGATGCAGTACGTTTGAAACGTTTAGAAGCACCACGGTGCGATTTCATTTTCGGCATGAGTATTTCCTCCCCACTATGACTCGATGATTAATCTTCTTTCTTCGGAGCCAGCACTAAGAACATGCTGCGTCCTTCCATCTTCGGCTTTTGCTCAACTGTTGCCAAGTCGGCACATTCCGCCGCCAATTTTTCCATGACGCGTCGGCCGATTTCCGAGTGTGTGATGGCGCGTCCGCGGAAACGGATTGACGCTTTCACTTTGTTACCATTTTCAAGGAATTTGCGAGCGTTACGCAATTTCGTTTGGAAATCGTTTTCCTCGATTGTCGGGCTGAGGCGCACTTCTTTCAATTGGATGACCTTTTGGTTTTTACGCGCTTCTTTCTCCTTTTTCTGGAGTTCGAAACGGTATTTTCCATAGTCCATGATTTTAGCGACCGGTGGGTTAGCTTTGTCGGCGACCAAGACGAGATCGAGTTCAGCCTCTTCTGCTAAACGTAATGCTTCATTACGCGATTGCACACCGAGTTGTGCACCGTCCGCTCCAATTAAGCGAACTTCACGGGCACGAATGTTTTCGTTGATAAAGAGCTCTTTGCTAATGGTTAGCACCTCCATCGTGCGGTTGCACGAGTTTTAGATTGATAAGACAACATGGCAATAAAAAAAGCGTCGGCAGTTTCCCGCCCACACATCATTTCGGAGACAGCAGAGACCAAGGCTCGACTGCTTCACGTACATGATGGACCTGACCGAATCTGTTCGGACGAGGTGAGAAGCGGGCGCTTCTGCTTTGTTGTATTTAATCACTATGTCATCTTAACACCAATAGGATTAAGATGTCAAGAATTCGCGCATGAATAATTGGTAGCTCACACTTTTATGATGATAACAGTCATTTCGCTGTTTCGCAATACCTTTTGCGAGGGAATAAAATAAAAAAGGAGGGATGGACCGTGTCTTGGAGAAAGCACGTGAAAGACGACCATGACTATCACGACCAAATCAAACACATCGTACAAGAGACGATGCGCCACCATGAGGTGAGTGATGCCAAGCTTGAAGCGGTGTTGACGGACTTATTAGAAGAAATGAACCGCATCACGTTGAAGATCGTCGACGACCATGAGTCCGCTCGCGACTATATCCATAAACGATGGTATTAAAAAAGGGCGCTCGCCCTTTTTTAATACCATCTGTCATGTGGTCAACATCAATCAATTCGTCAACGACTTGAAGAAATTGCTGAGCGCCTCGAACAAACGAGCGAAGAAGCCTTGGACTTCCTCGGTCTCGAGGAACGCCTGGACGTCTTGACCGGCCCCTTGTAGCCCGTTGCTAATCGCTCCCCAATCCAGATTCGCTTGTTGCATGTTCTCGAACAGCGTCGTCAATTGCGTCAACTGCGTATCGGACAATTGGACGTTGTTTTGATTCAACACTTGGATGACGATATCGCGAATCTCGATGTTCGTCTCCGGTGCCTTGTTCGCAATCTCAGCTTTAATCTCGTTCATGAGACCGGCTACGTCTTCTTGACCGACCGTCTTCCCGATTTCAGACGTGACGGCCAGTTCTTCCTGCGCCAAGTCTTTCCGCTCCTCGGACAATTGAATGCCTGTCTCGGCCGCCGTCTGATCGTACGCTTTCATAATGCCCGTGAGCGCCGACGTCCCGGTGACGCGAATCGGTGACGTGATATAAATGTCGGCATCGGTGACACCGGCGGTCACGAGTGCGTTCGCATACATATCTTCGGTGACCCATGTCACGTTTTCCGTTTTAATATCGAGACCTGTCCCGTCAGTCAGTTTGATGCGGGCTGATGAATACATGCCCCCGCCGCGCTGCGCTTGTGGGACGGCATCCCCTAAATATTTTTCTTCATCGGCCACGGTTGTGATAATCGGCTCAATCCCGGCCGGCGCCTCGACTCGTTCGAGCACCCAGTCTCGTTGGCTGGCCGATAATGATTCGCCGAGTGTGACGATTGTATCATCGACGATGGCTTCTGCGTTTACTTTTGGAATCATGCTTGTCGCGACGACTGAACCGATCGTGAGCGCCACTAATGGTTTCATATAATTCAAAATGAATCACTCCTTTCTTCTACCTTACGTCTCCATCCCTTGTTCCGCATCCGTCTTGAGACCGAAAAAAACGACCACCCTTCCGGTGAAGGATGGTCGACCGATTAACGTGAACGGTTCGCGATTTCGTCTGTGAGGGATGACAAGAAGGCATCGAGTGTGGCCGATACTTGTTCTTGCTGTCCGTAGCGACGGATGTTGACCGCACGCTCATCTCGTTCTTTATCACCGAGGACAAGTGTCATCGGGATTTTCTTCATCTGGGCTTCGCGGATCTTATAGCCGAGTTTTTCGTCACGGAGGTCCGTTTCGACACGGACGCCGCGCTTGACGAGCTCTGCCTTCACTTCTGCGACATATTCGTCGTGGACGTGCGAGACAGGGATCAATTTGACTTGGACCGGTGCGAGCCATGTCGGGAACGCCCCTTTATATTCTTCAATCAAGTAAGCGACGAAACGCTCCATCGTCGAGACGACACCACGGTGAAGGACAATCGGACGATGATCTTTGCCGTCTGGTCCTGTGTACGTCAAGTCGAACCGCTCAGGGAGCAAGAAGTCGAGTTGGACTGTCGACAATGTCTCTTCTTTGCCGAGCGCCGTGCGGACTTGGACGTCGAGTTTCGGTCCGTAGAACGCCGCTTCACCTTCCGCTTCGAAATAAGGGAGACCGAGCTCATCCATCGTCTCTTTCAATTGACGTTGGGCCGTTTCCCAAATCGCATCGTTGTCGAAGTACTTCTCTTTGTCGGCCGGGTCACGGTATGACAAGCGGAAACGATAATCTTTAATGCCAAAGTCGGCGTACACTTCTTGAATCAAGTGGACGATATCTTTGAACTCTTGCTTCATCTGCTCCGGTGTGACGAACGTATGCCCGTCGTTCAACACCATGTAACGGACGCGTTGGAGGCCTGTGAGCGCCCCTGACATCTCGTAACGGTGCATACCGCCGAGCTCAGCGATGCGAAGCGGGAGTTCGCGGTATGAGCGCGGCTCATGTTTATAGATCGTCATGTGGTGCGGACAGTTCATCGGACGAAGGACGAGTTCTTCGTTGTCCATCTCCATTTTCGGGAACATATCGTCTTGATAGTGATCCCAGTGACCCGATGTCTTATACAGGTCGACCGAACCGAGGACCGGTGTGTAGACGTGCTGATACCCGAGCTCGAGCTCTTTGTCGACGATATAACGTTCGACCGTACGACGGATCGAGGCACCTTTCGGGAGCCACATCGGCAAACCTTGGCCGACTTCTTGCGACACGAAGAAGAGATCGAGTTCTTTCCCGAGTTTGCGGTGATCGCGCTCTTTCGCTTCTTCCAATAGACGCAGGTGCTCCGCGAGTTGTTCTTTCGTCGCGAACGCCGTTCCGTAAATCCGCTGAAGCATTTTGTTGTCCGAGTCGCCGCGCCAGTAAGCACCGGCCACACTCATCAACTTGAACACTTTCAATTTCGATGTCGATGGGACGTGCGGTCCGCGGCACAAGTCGAAGAATTCGCCTTGATGGTAAATCGTGAGCGTCTCGCTCGCCGGGATATCTTCAATCAATTCGATTTTGAGTGGGTCCCCGAGCTGTTTGTAGCGCTCGAGCGCTTCGTCGCGCGAGACGACTTCGCGTGTGATGTCCAAGTTCTCGTCGACGATTCGTTTCATCATCTTCTCGATTTCTGGAAGGTCTTCCTCGTTGATGCGGCGATCCATCTCGATGTCGTAATAGAACCCGTTCTCGATTGTCGGTCCGATGCCGAGGTAGATGCTACCTTCTTCGCCGTACAACCGTTTGATGGCTTGGGCCATCAAGTGGGCTGACGAGTGGCGCATCAAATCGATACCGTCTTCTGAGTCGGGCATGACGAGCTCGATTTTACCGTCCTGTTCAATCGGACGACGGTAATCGATCATCTCACCATCGATTTTGGCGGCGATTACTTTTTTACGAAGTCCTGGACTGATTGAACCTGCTACTTCTTCTGCTGTGATGCCGGCCTCAAACTCTTTGACGGCCCCATCTGGAAATGTCAATTGAATCATGTGTCAACTTCCCCTCTCTACATTTAAAAGAAAATAAAAAAAGCCCATCCCTATGAAAGGGACGAGCTTTGATTCTCGTGGTACCACCCTCGTTCCCAAGCGATCCGCTTGGCTCGAACACACGATAACGAGTGTGAATCGCCGCACGATTGACCCGTACGGTGCTCTGAGGGAGTAAGGCGATCGGCGTGTTTAGGAAGCTCTCACCAGCCTTCCCTCGCTTTGAAACCCGTTACGACGTCTCATGTCCTCTTCAATGCATCGGTTATATGCTTATTAGTATAGTCAACTCGTTCCAGAAATACAATCCCTTTACCGCCGTCGATTCTCACCTTTTAACTCGATTTGCGTCGTCGTCGTCGAGATGCGTTGCATGAGCCGCTGCGCCTTCATTTTGTTCTGTGGCGAACCGTCGATCGAGAAATGGGTCTCGAGCTCTTCTCCGCTGAAGTTCGAGCTGTAAAGCGTCGGCAAGCGATGCATCATGCGATACTGCAAAATAATGCCGAACAGTTCATCCCGTACCCACGGACTGATCGCCTCGGCCCCGATGTCATCAATCAATAACACCGGCACGTGTTGGAATGACGTCAAAAACGAATCGAACGAGTCGGTCCGGATTTTCCGTTTCGCTTCCGAGACGAATCCCGGGGCGTGGACAAGGATCGTCTCGATGTCCGCCACTTTCAGCTCATTAGCGATCGCCGCGAGCAAGTACGTCTTCCCGACGCCGAAGCTGCCGTGAAGGTATAAACCGTTCACTTTTTGGCGGGTCTTCATGCCTGAGACGAACCGCATCGATTCACGGAGTGCGATTTTACGGGCATCATCGGACCAGTCGAACGATTCAAAGCTCGCCTCTCGCACTTCTTCCGGCAAGAATAGGCTCTTGAACTTCCGGTCCATCTCTTTTTGGCGCCGTGCTTGACGATGCTTCACCGTCTCTTCATAACGGATTGCGATTTGACCGAGGTCGACATAGAGCACTGGCTGATGGCCCGGGATGACGGCTTGCTCCTCGATGAGCTTCTTACCGTCCATCTGTTCCGCATATTCACTGAGCTTCGTAAAGCCGACCTCGACCGCCGTCTCGTCTAACTCCGGATGTGCCTTTAAAAAAGCGACGACTTCTGGATGTTCGAGGGTGCGCCGGCGAATCGATTCGTACGCTTCCCGCACTTCTTTCCGGTTCATCATTTGGGCGAGCGTTTGATTGATGCGTTCCATGTCCCTCATCCTTTCTCTTTCAATTCATTCAACAGCTTAACGAGTTCCGCGTCGTCTGGGACCGATGCCTCGAGCTCTTGTTTTCGTTTTTGATCGTACGTCCGTTGCTCTTTCGCCTCGTCTTCGAGCCATTTTGGCATCTCGGTCTTGTCTTTGCGTCTCGAGCCGACGGTCGTCCGCTGTTGCACATTCTCCCGTTTCTGCTGTTTCTTCTCGATGAGCGCATCTTGTGTCGCTTCTTGTTCCAACGCGTCTTTGGCGTTTAAATAGCCCGCCGTCTTCCAACTCGTCGCGATCCGCATGACATAGTTCTCACTGAGCCGCGTCTGCTTCTTCACTTCGATACAGTAATAGAACAATGCATTGATGACACTTGGCGCGAGCCCGAGCGTATCGACGAGATCGATAATGAGTTGCTCGTCACTCTTCGACAGTTGTGGCGTCTTCCGTAACGTCGACACGTATTGATGCGGATGCGCTTCTTCCATGACCGTCACGTCATGCAAATCACCAATTTCCGCCTTTTCGATTTCATCTGACTTTACTTTCCGATGCCGTGTCTGTTTCTTCTTCAACTGCAGCACCATCTGGCGGCAGCCGTCGCGCTTCTCTTGCTCGCTGAGCGGGAGATACGCCTCGTGGACGAAATACTCCTTCAACATCTCGGCCATCGTCTCTTCATCGATTTGGGAGACATAGGCGAGTTTCGTAATCGTCTCATCGAGCTTCTTCGTGAAGAAACCGACGGGGAAGTTCGTCAGTTTTTTGACGATTTCCATATCGAACGTATAGTTGATCTCGATTTTTGCGCGGTCGGGTTTCTCGTAGTTCTTTTGGGTGAACGCCATGTGATTCACACCTTTGACGTCGAACACTTCATTAAAGTCTTTCGTCACCTCGATAATCCCGGCCGGCAATGGATCAATCGTGAATCGTCCTTGCAACTGTTTGAAGCGGACTTCCCCGACTTTATAGAAGAGAAAACTCGACAACAGTCCGTCGTTCAAGAACGTATGGGGTGCGAGCGGGACACGCAGTTGATACACGTACTGGGTCAAGCGCTCGTCTTTCGTCTTATATGTCCGGACGAGACCAATCGCCTCGAGCCGGAACAGACAGTCCGTCAGCTCGTTAATCGAGTAGTCGAGCATCTCACAGAGCGCGCTGTGCGACATATAGTTCGATTTCATCTTTCCGGGTTTCAGCTCGCTCCAAAGCGTCTGATACATCGCGAGCGCCTTCACGCCGATGACCGGCTGATATAAGTGATACAACGACTGATACGACTCGCGATCGATGAGCCCGGTGCTCATAATCAACAGTTCGTCAGTCCCGTACAGGATTCGTTCTTTTTCCATGATAGGTCTCCCCTGAAAAAAGGCGACCAGCAGGCCGCCCCTCTAGTTGGTCGATTTTTCTTGCTTCATTAAATCTTCAAGTTCTTTAAAGAACACAGAGATATCTTTGAACTGGCGATAGACGGACGCGAAGCGGACGTAGGCCACTTCATCGACACGTGCCAATTCATTCATCACGAGCTCACCGACTTGTTCACTCGGAATCTCCGATTGGCCAAGGGCCCGTAGCTGCTGTTCGACTTTCGTGACCACACCTTCGAGTTGTTCCAGCGTGACCGGACGTTTCTCGCACGCCCGAATAATGCCGCGAAGCACTTTCTCCCGGCTGAACTCTTCCCGATTCCCGTCTTTTTTGACGATGATGAGCGGGGTCTGTTCGACCGTTTCAAACGTGGTGAAGCGATAGCCGCACTCCTCGCATTCGCGACGGCGACGAATCGAATAGAAATCTTGTACTGGTCGGGAGTCGAGCACTCTCGTTCCATTATGATCGCATTTAGGACAACGCATGCTCAGCCCTCCTTATCGTTCGACAGATTGATTCCCGATGGCGCGGAGCGGGAATTTCACTTGCAGCGCCTCATAATATGTGGTGACGATTTGACCAAGGTCCGGCCCGAGCATCTGATCCCGGTTCAACGTGAAGTCGACAGCCGTACGTCCGCCATCCACTTGAATGACTGTCGCCAGCGCGTCCCAGCCGTCGCCGTTAAACGCCACTTCGCCCCGGTCTGTATCGACACGGCGAACCGTTTGTCCTTGTGCCTCAATTCGTTCGCGGAGCCACGTGAGCACGGCGGTCGGCGATGCTGCCACGTAACGTGTGCGCAGCGCCTCATTTTTATGCGAATCGTCCGTCTGGACATGTGTTTGAAACTTATCCAATAATCCCATTATCCACCTCGACACCTTATTTATATAGGTTAAGCATATCAAAATTAAGCGGTTAACAAAACAATTAAAAGGGCTGACCGAAATTCGGCCAGCCTCAAAAGGTCAATCTGATTATTTGCTGATTGCAACTTGCGCTTCCGGAACACGAATCGGTCCCATTCCGCGATCAAGTTTCACGTCCTCACGAACTTTTGCTTCCAAGCCTTCCGCGATGTACTGCGAAGCTGTGGCCGGATCGATTCGGTCCCCACATGTGAACACATCGACTGATGCGTAGCCATGCTCTGGGAAACTGTGAATCGTTAAGTGTGATTCTGAGATGATAACAACTCCACTTACACCGTGTGGCGCAAATTTGTGGAAAGCGACTTCGCGGACTTCAGCGCCCGAACGAAGTGCTGCATCGACGAACAAGCGCTCGATGTAGTCGATATCGTTCAATTTGTCGGGATTGCACTCCCAAAGTTCTGTAATAATGTGACGTCCCATAGTATCCATATTAGTGGATCCCCCTTTACATCAATGGTCTCAAAGTAGTTGATGTTCACTCACTTTGTGCCTGAATCGCCCACAACCACGGGGGCAAGTTAGTCCTAAGAGGTCCTAACCCTTTAAGTTGCGTTTGTCAGACCAATTGAAGTTCACGAGTTAGAGTGTATCGTGTTTGGGACGTCGATACAAGACATTTGTTTCAATTCATTAAAAATATTTTTGTGTAAATATATTTTTTCAAACGCGGGTTTCTTGTTGACCGATTTGTAAGTAGCTCGCGACCATATCCAACAAGTCGACGACACGGCACGAATAGCCCCATTCGTTATCGTACCAGGCGAGGACTTTGACGTGATTGCCCCCGAGCACCATCGTCGAATCGGCATCGATAATCGATGAACGTTCATCCCCGTTGAAGTCGATGGAGACGAGCGGTTCGTTCGAGACACCGAGGATGCCCGTCATCTCTCCGTGAGCCGCGCGCTCGAACGCCTCGTTCACTTCATCGACCGTCACGTCACGGTGCAACTCGACGACGAGGTCGACGAGTGAGACGTTCGGTGTCGGTACGCGAAGTGCCATCCCGTTCAACTTCCCTTGCAATTCAGGCAAGACGAGTCCGATGGCTTTGGCAGCCCCAGTCGAAGTCGGTATAATGGAACTACCACAAGCGCGAGCGCGCCGTAGGTCTTTATGCGGATTGTCGATATTGTTTTGATCATTCGTATAGGCATGCACGGTCGTGACGAGCCCCGTCTCGATTCCGAACGTCGAGTCCAATACTTTAACGACCGGACCGAGACAGTTCGTCGTGCACGAGGCGTTCGAGATGACGTGATCGTGCTCCGGTAAATAATCACGATCGTTCACCCCCATGACAATCGTCCGCAGCTCCCCTTTTCCTGGTGCCGTCAAAATAACTTTCTTCGCACCTGCCGTCAAATGTTTTTTCGCCCCGACATCTGAATTAAATTTACCAGTCGCCTCGATGACGATTTCAACCCCGAGCTCATTCCACGGCAACCGCTCCGGATCACGCTCGGAGACGAGCATGATTCGCTTCCCATCAACTTCAAGCGCATCCCCATGCGCCCGGACCGTGAGTGTGAACGGTCCGTGGACCGTGTCGTGCTTAATCAAGTGGGCGAGCGTCTCCGCCGGATAACTCGCATTGATGGCGACCACGTCGTGACGCCCTTCGAGCATCAATTTTCGGAACACCATTCTCCCGATTCGACCAAATCCATTGATTGCAACTTTCGTCCCCATGTAAAGTCCCCCTTTTTTCTGCGTTACGACACCATTATAACGGAAAAATGGAAGCGTTTTCACTATGAATCGTCACATTTCTTTCACTTTTTTACAGTTTCAGATTTGAAAAAGAGGGAAATTTGGTGAAGAGCTTGGAAAGGAGCTAGGACAGCATGTTCGATTGGACCGATTTAGACAAATTTATCATCTCGTTTTTCATCATTTTGCCGATAGTGACGATTATCCATCAATTCGGCCATTTCTTCTTCGCGAAACTATTTGGGGGTTCGCTCGATATGGAGATTGGGACCGGTAAGAAATTATTCAAAGTCGGGCGCCTGCAATTCAACCGTGTCTACTTCTATGACGCGTGGTGTCAGTTCAGCGACTTGAAATATAGTAACCGCTTGACCCGGAGTCTCGTCTACGCGGGCGGATCCATCTTCAACCTATCGAGCATTTTGATCGTGAACGCCTTCATTTTGATGCGTGAGATTGAACCGACGCTCTATACGTATCAATTCGCGTACTTCTCGTTTTATTACGTGTTCTTCTCGCTCTATCCGATTTATTATTCGAACGGTCATCCAAGTGACGGCCGAGCCATCTTCGATACATGGAAGAAAGGCCGACCGGACTCAGACCCATTGAACTGAACAAAAAAAGAAGGCGCTCAGTCGCCTTCTTTTTTCATGTCTTCAAATTGTTCGACGAGGCGGGCCACTTGGGCCGACAAATCGCCTAAGGCACCGTTGTTGTTGATTAAAAAATCAGCCTGTTGCTTCTTCTCTTCAATCGGCATTTGGGCATGGATGCGCGCGAGCGCTTCAGCTTTCGTCAAGCCGTTCCGCTCCATGAGGCGCATCAGCTGAATCTCCTCCCGACAATAGACGACGACCGTATAATCGACGAGGTCCCGCATCGTCCCTTCGAACAAGAGCGGGATGTCGAAGATGACGACCTTCTCGCCCGCCGCCTCATAGCCACGCATCTCCTCGAGCATCTCCTCGCGGATGGCCGGATGCATGAGTTGATTCAGCAATTGACGTTTGGCATCATCATGGAAAATCTCACGTCCGAGCGCCTGACGGTTCAATGCGTCGCCCGAGAAGCATTGTGGGAACGCCTCACGAACGGCCGCGAACGCCTTGCCTCCCGGCTCGATGACGATCCGCGCCATTTTATCGGCATCGATAATCGGGATTCCTTGTTTTCGAAACAGACGGGATACGGTCGACTTCCCTGTCGCAATTCCACCTGTCAAACCAATCTTCAACATCGTGTCCACCTCTTACTGTTGGCAGTGCGGACAGTAGTGCGTGCCCCGTCCGCCCAATTTCATCTTTTCAATCGGTCGGCCGCATCGTTTACACGGCTCACCGGTCTGACCATATACGTAGAGCGTCTCTTGATACGTTCCGCTCGCCCCATCCGGATTCGTGTAGCTTCGGATTGTGCTCCCGCCGCGCTCAATCGCTTCAGTCAACACGGCCACAGCTTCTTGATGCACCAAGCGCACCTCGTCAAGCGAGAGCGAGGCCGCCGGGCGCGTCGGATGGACCCCGGCCCGGAACAACGTCTCATCGACGTAAATGTTGCCGAGACCGACGAAAATCGACTGGTCGAGGAGTGCCGTCTTGATGGCACGGACATTCATCCGCTTCAAGCGGGTGTGGAGCGTCTCCGCCGTCACTCCCGAATCGAACGGTTCAAGTGCGAGTAGCGACAGCGGCGGTGTCACATACAACTCGTCATTCGTCTTCAGTTCCATCGTGCCGAACTTTCTGACATCATTGTAATGAAGCGTCGTCCCGTCCGTGAACGTGAAGACGACGTGCGTATGTTTGACCGGATTGACCATTTCGTCATGTGGGAAGAATTTCCCTTCCATTCGGAGATGCGAAACGAGATATCCGTTCGTCAATTTGAACAAAATAAATTTCCCCCGTCGCTCGACGTCTTGTATCGTCTCGTCGAGCAACTGTTGTTTCCAAATCTCCGGTTCGTGTCCCCGAATGATTTTCGCGTCGAGCACTTCGACATTTGCAATCGTTTTTCCGGAGACGAACGGTCGCAATCGGCGACAGACCGTCTCCACTTCTGGTAATTCAGGCATATTGATTTCCTTTCTCGCTCTTATTTCGTGTCGAACCACGTCTCACCAAACGAACCGTCCGCGCGGAGCGGGACATCCAAGGTGATTGTGTGCTCCATCGCTTGCTTGACGATTTTTTCGAGCGCTTCCGTCTCTGCTTTCGGTCCTTCGAAGATGAGTTCATCGTGGACTTGAAGCAATAGTTTCGAGCGTAAGCCCGATTCGCGGAGCGCCACATCGACGTCAATCATCGCTTTCTTGATAATATCGGCTGCCGTCCCTTGAATCGGCGTATTGATGGCCGTCCGTTCGGCGAAACCGCGCAAGTTGAAGTTGCGGGAATGGATGTCCGGGATATTGCGGCGGCGTTTCAACATCGTCTCGACGTAGCCGTGTTCCCGGGCCCGTTCGATGGCGGCATCCATGAATCGTTTCACTCCTGGGAACTGCTCGAAGTACGTATCGATGAACGTCTGCGCTTCTTTTCGGCTAATGCCGAGGTTTTGCGACAGCCCGTAATCACTAATGCCATAGATGATTCCGAAGTTGACCGCTTTCGCTTGGCGTCGCATGAGCGACGTCACTTCTTCTTTGGCGACCCGGAACACGTTGGCTGCCGTCGACGTATGGATATCCTCGTCATGCAGGAACGCCTCGAGCATCTTTTCATCTTGCGACATGTGGGCCATGATGCGGAGTTCGATTTGTGAGTAGTCGACCGCATAGAGCACCCAATCGGATTCGCTCGCCGTGAACGCCTTACGAATCCGGCGCCCTTCTTCCAAGCGAATCGGGATGTTTTGCAAGTTCGGGTTGACCGACGATAATCGTCCCGTCTGCGTCAACGTCTGCGTGTAACGGGTATGGATTTTCCCGTCGTCCTTGATGACTTTCTGTAACCCCTCGACGTACGTCGACTGCAACTTCCCAAGTTCGCGGTAATGCATGATATGTTCGACGATCGGGTGGAGTGGTGCAAGCTTCTCAAGCACGTCCGCCGCCGTCGAGTACCCCGTCTTTGTCTTCTTGACCGGCGGCAACGCCAGCTTCTCGAACAAGATGACGCCGAGTTGCTTCGGTGAATTGATATTGAACGCTTCACCGGCGAGACTGTGAATTTCGGTCTCGAGCTGAAGCAGGCGTTCGCGAAGATCGTCTTCCATCACCTTCAACGTCGCCACATCGACATGAATCCCGGCCCACTCCATCTCAGCGAGCACCGAGGCGAGCGGTCGTTCCAAATCCTCATACAGCGATGTCTGCTCGTTTTTGACGAGTTCGTTACTGACGTTGACGAACAACGTCAAGATGGCCATCGCCTTCTCCCCGAGGTGCTGGTCGAGGACGTTTTGATCCGGCACGTGCAGTTTGGCACCTTTTCCGTATACGGCCTCGTCTTCCGGCAACGCATATTCGAAATGGGCGGCAATCGAGTCGAGCGTCGTCCCGCCCGACAAGTTGAGCAAATAGCCGGCGACGAGCAAGTCCTCGTAGCCTCGAAGCGACACGCCGTGGCGCTTCAGTTGAATGATTGTCTGTTTCGCATCGAGACAAATCGTGGCCCGGTCTTCATCCGCCAGCCACTCGCGGACAGTCGAGACGTCTAAGAGCGACACGTCGCCGACGGTCACTCCGGCTTTTGAAGCGATGGCTACGCCGATGACCGGTTCTTCGAAATAATCGTCGCGAAGTTGTTCGAGGAAGAGGACCGCCTCTGTCAAATCTTGCTCGTCAATCCCGATGTGGTTTACGTCACGCACTTCCACGGCTTCCTCGCTCGACGCGTCGAGACTCAGTTTCCCGAGAAGCGACTTGAACTGCAGGCTCATGAACAGCGGCTTCACTTTTCCAGCGTCATACGGATGGAACGTGAGCTCGTCCATGGTGACGTCAATCGGCACGTCGGTATAAATCGTCGCCAATTGTTTCGACATGAGCGCTTCCCGCTCGTTCGCCTCGACCTTCTCTTTTTGTTTCCCTTTCAGTTCATGCGTATGTTCATATAGGCCTTCCACAGAACCGTAAGCTGTGAGTAATTTGAGGGCCGTCTTTTCACCGACACCGGGGATACCCGGAATGTTGTCGGATTTATCGCCCATCAGACCTTTCAAATCAATCATTTGAAGCGGACTCAGTCCCTCATACCGCTCGTTGAACGCCGCTGCGTCCATCGTCTCGACATCAGTGATGCCGCGCTTCGTCAAATAGACGGTGACACGGTCGTCAATCAACTGCAGTAAATCCTTATCACCAGTGACGACCGTCACTTGGTCAAACTCAGTATTTTTTGAAAGCGTCCCGATGATGTCATCGGCCTCGTACTGGTCGAGTTCGAGCACTTTGATACCGAACGCCTCGCAAATCTCACGAACGATCGGGAATTGCTCTCGAAGCTCACCCGGTGTCTTTTGCCGTCCACCTTTATAGTCGGCATACGTGTCGTGGCGGAACGTCTTTTTCGACGCATCGAACGCGACCGCGAAATGTGTCGGCTGTTCGTCTTCCATCAGCTTCAATAACATCATCGTGAACCCGTACACGGCGTTCGTGTTCCGACCGCTCGCATCCGTCATCGGAGGCAACGCGAAAAAGGCACGATACGTGAGTGAGTTTCCGTCAAGGAGTAGTAGTTTATTCATTGGACAACCTCCATTCTATCTGGTTCCATCATATCATACGGGTACATGCGTTCGAAAAAAAAGACCCTTTTCTAGTTACTAGAAAAGGGTCGATCTTCCCGATCGAGTGGAGATGAGCACCAATCGGGACACGAGATGATGAAGAGGTCTCATCCATAGAGTAGCATCGCTTTGTAAAGCCGGTATGAATTCACCATGAATTCCTTGTTAAGCACTCGGGAATTTGATGGTGAACGTCGTTCCTTCGCCTTCGACGCTATCGACTTGAATCGTCGCGTGATGGAGATCGACGATATGCTTGACGATGGCAAGACCAAGACCCGTCCCGCCGGAGTTTCGGCTCCGCGCCTTATCGACCCGGTAGAACCGTTCAAAGATTCGGCCCACTTCTTTCGGCGCGATGCCGATGCCGTTGTCTTTGACGATCAAATAAGAGCCGTCCGGTCTCTTCTCGACCGCAATCTCGACCTGGCTACCTTCCGGCGAGTAGTTAATCGCATTGGCGACGAGATTCAAGATGACTTGTTTGATTCGGTTCATGTCCGCCTGCAAGACGACTTCCCCATCATGACGCGACTCCAAGTGAATCGATTTCTGTTCCGCTTTTTGACTGAGCACGAGACAGACTTCCTCGACGAGCTGATTGAGTTGGACCGGGGTGAACTCCAAATGGAAGTCTTCCCGTTCGAGCCGCGACAGTTCGAGCAAGTCCTCGACGAGCATCTGCATGCGCGTCGCTTCCTTTTGAATGATATCCAAGAATTGATCGCGTAGTTCCGGCACTTCTTTCGCCCCGTCGAGCAGCGTCTCGCTGAAACCACGAATCGACGTGAGCGGCGTCTTCAGTTCATGACTGACGTTCGCGACGAAATCCTTGCGCATCTTCTCAAGTCGCTTCAACTCGCTGATGTCGTTAAAGAGAAGCGTCGTCCCGCGCAACATGCCTGTATCACTGAAAATCGGTGCGGCCGATACCATATACGTCTTTTGGTTGAAACCGGACCGAATCGATAGTTGTCGGCGATGCGGCTCCTCTGTCAAATAGACGTCTTCAATCAGCGTCTCAACGTCCGGGCTCGGCAAAATTCCATGATAAAACTGACCGATCATCAACTCATCATATTGGAACATGTCGCGATACGAGCGGTTGACGAGCGTCACGATGCCACGTTCGTCGACCAAAAGTAACCCTGCCCCCATATACTCGATGAGCGACTCAAGCCTTGCCCGTTGAACCGATTCCCCGAGTGAGATTGTCTCCAAGTTGCGGGCGAGCACGTTAATCGACCCGGCCAGGCTGCCCGTCTCCTCATCGTTTCGCAACTCGTAGACGCGGGCCCGATAGTTCCCGTCCGCCAGTTCCCGCAAGACGATGGTCGCCTCGTCGATCGGTCGGATGAATTGGTTCGTCAGGTTGTGTAACACGAAAAGGATTAAGAAGAACGAGAAAATCAAGGCTAGCGCGATGGTCAGCCAAATCCGGTCATACACCCCTTCCAAATCGGAGACATAACGGATAAAACTCAAATATACCGTGTCACCGGATGACAGTTCGATCGGCTTCGTGAACTGAATCAAGTCCTCGCGTGTCTCGTTGCCGAACGTCCCGCCTTCCGGAATCGACGAGGCATCCATCCGGAAATCAAAGGAACCGACCCGAAACGGTGTCCCGGCGATGACTTCCATCCGACGATTGAGGAGCAAGATATCGAAACTGCTCTCATCATCGATTTGACCGACGTAGTCTTGGATGTCCGCAAGGTCGCCTCCGTCTAAATAGAGCGCGGCCAACTCAGCGTCTTCTTTCAAGCGGTCGCGTTCAGAATCTAAATAGAAGTCTTTGAACAATTGACCGAGCACGATCCCGAGGGTCAATAAGACGCCCGTCACGAGCAGGATGAGCGTCGTCAAAAACCGCGAGCGGTACGTCTTCATTCGGGCATCGGCTCTTCCATCTTATAACCGAGGCCGCGAATCGTCTTGATATAGGTCGGTTTTTTTGTCACCGGTTCAATCTTCTCCCGGAGGTGACTGATGTGAACGTCCACGATGCGCGTATCTCCGACGAAATCGTAATTCCATATCGCCGACAAGAGCTGGTCGCGCGTCAAAACGCGTCCTTTGTTCTTGGCTAAGTAGGCTAACAGTTCGAACTCTTTCGGTGTCAACTCGAGCCGTTCGCCGTTTTTGAACACTTCATAGTTCGACGCGATGATTTTCACGTCGCCAATCTCGATGACGTCCGTGTCTGTCGCCGGAGCTTCTTGTGGGGCCGAACGGCGCAGGATGGCTTTGACCCGGGCCACGACTTCTCGTGGGCTGAACGGCTTCGTCAAATAGTCATCGGCACCGAGTTCGAGGCCGAGTACTTTATCGAACTCATCGTCTTTCGCCGTCAACATGAGAATCGGTGTGTTCACTTTTTGTTGGCGGAGCCGTTTGCAAACTTCGAGACCGTCCATCTCAGGCAACATCAAATCGAGGACAATCAAGACGGCATCTTGTTTCTCGGCCAGTTCAAGTCCGGTCTTTCCATCGTGCGCCGTCTCGACTTCGAATCCGGCTTGTTCTAAATTAAACTTTAATAACGTCGCAATCGACACCTCGTCATCGACAACAATTACTTTATCAGCCACGCTTAGTTCCTCCTCTAATCTATCTGTTCAGTCATGTACACTACCTATTTTACAAATCAATGCCACCTACGACCAACCTCAAAGCAAATCTTTACAAAAACAAAACAAATCCACGTTCTGCTTTCAGTGTAGCATGCGCCACGCATACAAAAAACCTCGTCTGCCATGGCAGACGAGGTAAGCCCTCAGTTGAGGACGTTCAGGACGGAGCGGACCGAGTCGGCTGAACGCTGTAGCGCCGCCGTTTCGGCTTCCGTCAATTCAAGTTCGAGCACACGTTCGATTCCGTTCGCACCAAGAATCGTCGGAACACCGAGATACAAGTCGTGGAAACCGTATTCGCCGTCGAGATACGCGATGGCCGGTAAAATACGCCGTTGATCTTTGAGAATCGCTTCGACCATCTCGACGATGGCCGCGGCCGGCGCATAGTAGGCCGATCCGTTCCCGAGCAGTTGGACGATCTCACCGCCGCCTTTACGGGTCCGATTGACGATTGCTTCGATGCGGTCGGTCGGCAACAATTTCTCGAGCGGGATTCCTCCCGCATACGAGTAGCGGATGAGCGGGACCATGTCATCCCCGTGCCCGCCGAGCACGAATCCAGAAACGTCCTTCACGGATATATTCAACTCCGCAGCGACGAACGTCCGGAACCGGGCCGTATCAAGCACACCGGATTGACCAATGACCCGCTCTTTCGGGAAGCCCGACTCTTTGAAGGCGGCATACGTCATCGCGTCGACCGGGTTCGTCAAGACGATGATAATCGCGTCCGGCGAGTAACGGGCCACTTCTTTCGTGACCGCCCGCATCACTTTGGCGTTCGTCGAGACGAGGTCGTCCCGGCTCATGCCTGGCTTGCGCGCGATTCCCGCTGTGATGACGACGATATCCGAGTCCGCCGTTTCGGCATAGTCCGACGTCCCTGTAATCCACGAGTCAAACCCTTGAATCGGCGCCGTCTCTTGCATATCGAGCGCTTTTCCTTTCGTCGGGTTCTCGTTTTCTTTGATATCGAGCAAGACGACGTTACCGAGTTCTTTTTGAGCCAAATACAGTGCCGTCGTGGCCCCCGTGAATCCGCTACCGATAACCGAGATTTTATTGCGACGAATCATTGTGCTCTCCCCCTTGGTTTAGCTGATGTCTTACATGTTTTTAATTAATTCATCCGCAAACTCTGAACACTTCACTTCTGTCGCGCCGTCCATGAGACGAGCGAAATCGTATGTGACGACTTTCGAGGCGATCGTCTTCTCCATCGAGTTGATGATGAGGTCAGCCGCTTCGTTCCAGTTCATATGACGAAGCATCATTTCACCAGACAAGATGACCGATGACGGGTTGACCTTGTCGAGGCCGGCATACTTCGGTGCCGTACCGTGTGTCGCTTCGAAGATAGCATGGCCCGTCACGTAGTTGATGTTCGCTCCAGGGGCGATCCCGATTCCGCCGACTTGGGCAGCGAGCGCATCCGAGATGTAGTCACCGTTCAAGTTCATCGTGGCCACGACATCGAACTCACGCGGACGTGTCAAAATCTGTTGCAAGAAGATATCAGCGATTGAATCTTTTACGATGATTTTGCCTTCTGCTTCTGCTTTCGATTGCGCTTCATTCGCAGCCGCTTCGCCTGATTCTTCTTTGATACGGTCATACTGCGCCCATGTGAAGACTTTGTCGCCGTACTCTTCTTCTGCAAGCTCATAGCCCCAGTTTTTGAAGGCGCCTTCTGTGAACTTCATGATGTTTCCTTTATGAACGAGCGTGAGCGATTTACGGTTGTTCGCGATGGCGTACTCGAGCGCCGCACGAACAAGACGTTTTGTTCCTTCAGACGAGATTGGCTTGATTCCGATTCCAGACGTTTCTGGGAAACGGATTTTGTTGACGTTCATCTCTTCTTTCAAGAATGAGATCAACTTCTTCACTTCGTCGCTACCTGACGCGTATTCGATTCCTGCGTAGATATCTTCTGTGTTCTCACGGAAGATGACCATGTCTGTATCCTCTGGGCGTTTGACCGGTGAAGGGACGCCTGTGAAGTAACGGACCGGGCGCAAGCACGTGTACAAGTCAAGTTCTTGACGGAGTGCTACGTTGAGTGAACGGATTCCGCCGCCGACCGGTGTCGTCAATGGACCTTTGATGGCAATCAAATATTCACGGATTTGATCGAGTGTCTCGTTTGGAAGCCATTCGCCTTTTTGGTTGTAGGCCTTCTCCCCAGCGTACACTTCCATCCATTCGATTTTCTTCTCGCCGCCATATGCTTTTTCGACAGCCGCATCAAAGACGCGCACTGATGCGTTCCAAATATCAGGTCCTGTGCCGTCGCCGATGATAAATGGAATCGTCGGTACGTTTGGTACGTTTAATACACCGTTTTCAACTGTAATCTTTTCGTTTTGTGTCAACATAATGAATCCCCCTAAGTACATTTATGTAGGCCGACGCGAGCGCCGACCTACGTCAATTGTTAGTTTACCAAAGTTTATGTCTAAATTGTGACTCGAACTTCTCGTTCGGCGTCAATTAACGCTCGTTCACCGGGACGTATGACCGGTTCGTCTCGCCGATGTATTCAGCGCGAGGACGGATCAAACGGTTGTCCGCGTACTGCTCGAGGATGTGGGCAATCCAGCCCGACATGCGTGAGACAGCAAAGATCGGCGTGAACAACTCTTCGTCGAGGCCGAGCGCGTAATATGTTGACGCCGAATAGAAATCGACGTTCGGTTTCAAGCCTTTTTCCGTCTCGACGAGATGATCGATTTTCTCAGACATCTCGTACCATTCCGGTTCGCCGATTTGAGCAGTCAATTGGCGGCTCATCTCTTTCAAGTGTTTCGCGCGTGGGTCGCCGTCCTTATAGACACGGTGACCGAAGCCCATGATCTTCTCACGGCGTTCGAACTTGCCGCGGACGTAGTCTTCGACTTTGTCGACCGATCCGATTTCATGAAGCATCTTCATGACCGCCTCGTTCGCACCTCCGTGGAGCGGGCCTTTAAGGGCGCCCATCGCCGCCGTCACACCAGAATAAATATCCGACAATGTGGCAACGCAGACGCGTGCCGTGAACGTCGAAGCGTTCAATTCATGGTCGGCGTGAAGGATGAGTGCCTTGTCAATCGTCTTCTCGGCGACCTCGCTCGGCTCTTCTCCATTCAACATGTACAAGAAGTTGCCCGCATAAGACAAGCCCTGTTTTGGTGCAACCGGTTGTTCGCCTTTACGAAGACGAGCGAATGCCGTCACAATCGTGGCGATTTGCGCTTGGAGACGAATCGCTTTGCGCATGTTCGCTTCCGGACTCATATCTTCAGACTCTTCATCATAAAGCGCGAGCTGTGAAAGTGCAGTCCGAATCGTCGCCATCGCATTGGCCGATTTCGGTGCCCGTTCGAGCGTCGCGATGACGTCTTCTGGCAATTTGGCTTCTTTCACGAGCGCTGCTGAGAGCTCAGTTAATTCATCTTCTTTCGGAAGGCGGTCGTTCCATAATAGGAAAACAACCTCTTCGAATGTGGCGTGGTCTGCCAAATCGTCAATCGTGTATCCTCCGTAAGTCAATTGTCCGTCGATAATCGAACTGACTTTTGAGGCCGCTGCCACAATTCCTTCTAAACCTTTTGTCGTTGACATCAATAACTCCCCCTCAGTCTTTAAAAGTGATCGACCGCATATACAGTCTGTGTGTAGGGAATAAGGGCGAGGAGTCGAAGACTCTCCCCAATCCGTTTCGAGCTCGCTCCACCCTGTCCTTTATCTAGTATAAACAATTTACTGAAAAAAAGAAATGTAAGCGTATCCAGCCGTCAAAAAATGTCAGAACCATTTTTGTAACAGGCTAAATCCACCTAAAATCAAGGCGGCGATGCCGGCTCCGACGAGCGGTCCGACCGGCACGCCTTTCATGAAACCGACGGCCAGGATGGTCCCAGCGAGCAATGCCGTCGTGACGACGGGGTCGACCCGCATCAGTTGGACCCCTTGGCCGGCGGCAAGCGCGACGAAGATTCCAGAGGCGAACGCGATGATGCCGACTGGACCTTTAATACTATTCCACAATTCCCGGAATCCGATGTCGCCGGTCGCAATCGGCACGAGGACGGCAATTGTAATAATCGTTACCCCCCAATGGATGCCTTTTGAGGCGAGCGTCGGGAACAATTGGTCGCCGAATCCGACCGCTTTAATAATCAAGAGGACGCTGCTGGCGATGATGACCGACTGGTTATGGGAGATAACCCCAATCAATACGAGCAACAGCAAGAATAAATAGGCACTCATCACACACTCTCTTTCTGAATGGAAAAAGAACCGACCTCATGAAAAGGTCGGTTCGATTGGCATTCGATTACGCGTTGTAGATTTTACCAGTAAGTGGGTCGATTGAAATCATCTGTCCGTCGCGGAACGTTGATGTCGCTGATTCGACACCGACGATAACCGGCTTGCGGAGTGATGGTCCAACGATACCGGCATGGCTCGTCAATCCACCGTCTTCTGTGATGATTCCAGCCGCTTTTTCAATCGCTGGCATCATTTCTTTATCTGTGAATGGTGCGACGAGGATCATGCCCTCTTTCGCTTTCGCATTCGCTTCGTCTGCATTGTTCGCAACGACGACTTCACCGACGAGACCACGCTCACCGATCCCACGTCCGTTTGCGAGGGCGTGACCGACGATATGAACTTTCATCATGTTTGTCGTACCAGCAGTCGCAGCCGGGATACCAGCCGAGATGACGACGAGGTCACCGTCTGTAACGAATCCAGCGTGACGAGCTGCTTCTGAAGCTTGTACCAACATCTCATCCGTGTTGTTCGGCATCGTGTCAGCCACGATTGGGTACACGCCCCAAACGAGGTTCAATTGACGTGCCACACGCTCTGACTCTGTGACCGCGATGATGTTCGCCTCTGGACGATACTTCGCTGTACGAGCAGCCGTGTAACCTGATTGTGTCGGTGTCAAGATCGCTTTCGCGTTCAAGTTGATTGCCGTGTGGGCAACCGCTTGTGAGATCGCATCCGTTACCGTGTGCTCACTGCGCTTCTGACGATCTTTGAGCAAGTTTTTGTAGTCGAGCATTTGCTCAGTACGAACAGCGATTGCTGCTTGCATTTGAACTGACTCGATTGGGTAGTCCCCTGCTGCCGTCTCACCTGAAAGCATGACTGCGTCCGTACCATCGAGGATGGCGTTGGCAACGTCAGATGCTTCCGCACGTGTTGGACGCGGGTTGCGTTGCATTGAATCAAGCATTTGTGTAGCCGTGATGACCGGTTTCCCGAGGTCGTTACACTTCTTGATCAATTCTTTTTGAACTGGTGTGACTTCTTCTGTTGGGATCTCGATTCCGAGGTCACCACGAGCGACCATCAAACCGTCAGAAATCGCCAAGATTTCGTCGATGTTGTCGACACCTTCTTGGTTTTCGATTTTTGGATAGATTTTGATGTGTGACGCGTTGTTGCGCTCGAGAAGTTGACGAATCTCAACGACGTCAGACGCACGGCGTACGAACGATGCCGCGATGACATCGATGTCTTGAGAAATACCGAACTCGATGTCGGCGATGTCTTTGTCTGTAAGGGCAGGAAGGTTCACTTTGACGTTAGGCAAGTTGACACCTTTCTTCGTCTTGATGACGCCTTCGTTTTCGATGACGCAGCGAAGGTCACGGTTCGGGAGTTTCTCAACGACAAGGAGACCAATGAGTCCGTCGTCGAGCATGATGCGTGAACCGACTTCAACGTCTTCGTACAAGCCTTCGTACGTGACTGAGAAACGATCTTTCGTTCCGACGATTTCTTCTGTCGAGACGATGATGACTTCTTTGCCTTTTTCGAGGAGTGCTTTTCCTTCTTCAAACGTATGTGTACGAATTTCAGGACCTTTCGTGTCAAGAAGTACCGTCACGACTTTACCGGCAGCTTTTGATGCTTCGCGAATGTCACGGATACGTGCGCCGTGCTCTTCATAGTCACCGTGTGAGAAGTTGAGACGAGCGACGTTCATTCCGGCTTCAATCATTTCTGGAAGACGTTTCTCTGAAGCTGGTCCAATCGTACATACAATTTTCGTTCTACGCATAAATAAAAACCTCCTAGGGGATGTATTACATTTACACACAGAAAACGGGGGGTCAACCGACCTGATCCCGTCTCTGTGGAGTTCACTGCTACTCGTTAAATCGAAAGTTGGTTCGAAAGATCAATCAACTGCATATCAATCGAATGTTTGTTATGGTCGAGCGCTTCATCGATATCAAGATCCATCATCTTACCGCCGCGGATACCGACAACACGTCCGGCTTTGCCTTCGAGTAAAATCTCAACGGCATACGCACCCATGCGGCTCGCAAGCACACGGTCAGCAGCAGTCGGGGAACCGCCGCGTTGGATATGTCCAAGAATCGTTACACGCGTCTCTGAGTTTGTCTTCTCAGCGATCATTTTTCCGATTTCTTCGGCACTGCCTGCGCCTTCGGCGACAACGACGATCGAATGTTTCTTACCGCGCGCCACACCATGGTTGATGCGGTCGACGATGGCACTCAAATCTTCTGGACGTTCTGGGACGAGGATTGACTCGGCACCACCGGCAAGACCGGCATAAAGTGCGATGTCACCTGCATCACGACCCATTACTTCGATGACGTACGTCCGCTCATGCGACGACGCCGTGTCACGGATTTTATCAATCGCGTCAAGCGCCGTATTGAGCGCCGTATCGAACCCGATTGTTGCATCCGTTCCTGGGATATCGTTGTCAATCGTTCCTGGAAGCCCGATTGTCGGGAATCCAAGTTCCGTCAACTTCTGGGCGCCACGGTAAGAACCGTCGCCCCCGATGACTACAAGCGCGTCGATATTGAATTTCTTCAACTGCTCGACCGCTTTGGCACGGCCCTCTTCCGTTCTAAACTCAGGGCAACGGGCAGAACGTAAGAATGTTCCTCCACGCTGGATGATGTCACCGACAGAACCGAGGTTCAATTCAACGAGATCTCCTTCGATTAGACCTTGATAGCCGTTATACACACCGTACACTTCTAGACCTTCGAAAATCGCTTTTCGGGTCACGGCACGGACTGCAGCGTTCATTCCGGGGGCGTCTCCCCCACTTGTCAATACCGCAATACGTTTTAAATTCACGTCACTCACCTCTTATGTGTTTTAACGAAATCTGAAAATAAAATACCATGTCTGACCTTTGTTTTACAACACAAGTATGTGAAAAAAAAGCATGGGGTATGCTCAAAAGCAGTCAACTCGTGAGTGATTTAACGTGAACGCAAAGCGATTGTTAACGTTTTCACGAGCCAATTGTGCCAATTTCATGATATTTGGCAGCGCGCCCTTGCAACAACTCGTTTTGAGTCCGTCCTCGCAACTCAGTCATGTGTTGTGCTAATACAGGCTTTAAGAGTGATGACTGTAATGACACATCGATATGGGCACCACCAAACACCTCGGTGACGACTTCATCGACAATCCCTAAATTCAACAAATCTTGTGCCGTAATCTTCATCGTTTCCGCAGCGCGTTCCGCAAGCTTCGCGTCTTTCCAAAGCAGGGCAGCCGCGCCTTCTGGTGAAATGACCGAGTACGTGCTGTTTTCAAGCATGAGCAACCGGTCGCAAACACCAATCCCGAGCGCACCGCCCGATCCGCCTTCCCCGATGACAATCGAGATAATCGGAACTTTCAACGTCGCCATTTCAAACAAGTTGCGGGCAATCGCTTCGCTTTGTCCACGCTCTTCGGCCGCTTTCCCAGGGTAGGCGCCTTTTGTATCGATGAACGTGATGACCGGACGATTGAACTTCTCTGCTTGCTTCATGAAACGAAGCGCTTTGCGATAGCCTTCTGGATGTGGCATCCCGAAGTTGCGTTTCATGTTCTCTTTCGTGTTCCGCCCACGTTGATGACCGATAATCGTCACCGGGACGCCGTCGAGTGTGGCCAATCCCGCTACAATCGCAGCGTCATCATAGCCGTGACGGTCACCGTGCAACTCGATGAAATCCGGGAACAGGCGATCGATATAATCGAGCGTCGTCGGGCGTTTCGGATTTCGCGCCAGCTGCACGCGATCCCACGGTTTCATATTCCCATAAATGTCTTTTTCTAATCGATGAAGCTTCGCTTCAAGGTGACGGATTTCACGGGATAAATCGATTCCTTTCGTCTCCGCCGTCTCACGCAACTTCCCGAGCTGTTCATTTACTTCTTTGATTGGATCAAACATGATGGACCTCCCCGCCGTGTAACACGATCATCTTCTTCAAGAACGAACGCATCTGTTCACGATGAACGACGGCGTCCAATTGACCCGCTTCTAATAGAAACTCGGCAGTTTGGAAGTTGTCTGGCAATTTTTCACGAATCGTCTGTTCGATGATGCGACGACCGGCAAAGCCGATCAACGCTCCAGGTTCGGCGACGTTCACATCACCAAGCATCGCGAAACTCGCCGACACGCCACCTGTTGTCGGATGCGTCAAGTAGGCGACATACAGAAGACCCGCCTCGTCATGTTCTTTCAAGGCGATTGACGTATTGGCCATCTGCATCAAGCTGACCATGCCTTCTTGCATGCGGGCACCGCCCGAGGCCGTGAACAAGACGACCGGCAATCCGTCTTTCGTCGCGGTCCGGACCGCCGAGGCGATTGCTTCTCCGACGTAGGCGCCCATCGACCCCATACGGAAACGGGCATCCATGACGCAGACGACGACCGGGAGCCCATCGATTGTGGCACGACCGCAAACGATTGCTTCCTCAATCCCAGTTCGTTCCCTGTCTTTTTTCAATTTATCTTCATAATCTGGAAAATCAAGCGGGTTCTCTTTGACGAGCGGTCCCGCAAATTTTTCAAACGATTGACCATCGACCAACATGTGAATCCGCTCATCTGCACTGAGCGGGAAATGGTAGCCGCAATCACACACTTTATGATTCTCGTTTAACTGTTTCGTGTAATGCATATATTTACAAGATGGACATTTCGTCATCAAGCCTTGTGGTGCATCAATCTTTGGTTCTCGTTGACGCAATGGCATATATCGTTTAGGTTTCTTGAAAAAAGCAGTCATCGCTTCCCCCTCGTTCATTCCGGCATCCCCGCCCCACGCCACATCTCCAATAATCGTCTACGTTCGTCTTCCGTATATAGGTCGCCTGCGTCCGTGCCGTCATAAAACCGGTTCACTTCGCTCCAGATTCGAATGAACAGTTCATTCTTTAATCCGAAGATAAGGTTTTGCCTGAAGGCGCGGTCCGTCTCAACGCTCGACTCGAGCAACGCGATGCGTTCCGGGGTCGGTTCGACCTCCGTCAACGCCAAGCGCTCAAGCAAACGCAACATATCGACGATGTCCGACGCCTTCGTCTGTTTCGTGACGATGAACTCTGACAAGATTTCAATGTAACGGTGCCGATCCTGTTTGCACAAAAACGTGCCGCCGCCGTGTTTCGTCTCAACAATCCCAAGGAAGCTGAGAGCCCGTAATGCTTCACGGACTGAGGCACGGCTGATGGACAGCGTTTCAGCGAGTTCCCGTTCTGACGGGAGACGGTCGCCCGGCTCGAGTGCGGCCTGGACGATTAACGTTCTGATTTTAGAAATGTTTTCGTGAAATGAGGATGCGTGTTTTCCATGCATCTGACCGTTCAACTCCCTTTTGGATGGCATTATCTCTAAAGTGGTCAGACCAATTAAACAGATTATACCACTTTTTATGACTTGGTACTAGTTCCCGTGCCGGGCAATTTCGAGTCGACCCGTTTCAACACAACATCCGTATCGCCGAACCGCTGCCTCAATCCTTGTAACAATGCTTCTGTCGGATTGACGGCATATGTCGAGGCGAGTTGTTTCACTTCTTTCGAATCAGAGAATCGGCAAATGACGGGGACATCCCCTGGCGCTGTTCGCAATAGTTCTTCAAGGTCGGCGAACGACTCCAGACGCAATCGGACAAACAACGCTTGGCCGTGGAGAGGCCGGACGCGTTCGACGACGAGTTGGCGACGCCCGTCCCGTTCATTCGGATGCACCTCGAGCAAGAGGACGTTCCCGACGTAAAGTGAACGAGAGAATTGGGTGAACACGCGTGGAAAAATCACGACCTCGTCTTGCGAGACGCCGTCATCGACCATGACAACACCCATCTCTTCATTCTTTTTCGTCTTGAACGTACGAATCGCATCGACATAGACGACGATGAATCCCCGTTCGCCGTTCAACACTTCATCGATCGTCACCGTCTCAATCGAGAGCGGGGCGACCGTCGTCAACGGCGAGTGGACGATCCACGTCCCGAGTGCTTCCCGTTCTTCTTCGGACCAATTCGGCTCGATTGGTGCCGAGCGCTTCAAACCGAGTGCGGACAGCTCATCTGGGAGCAGATGCGTCTCTGTCTCCTCGCGAAGCCGTTCAACGGCCTCGAACGCACGGTGGCGATCGCCGTGATACATCCGGTCGAGAGCACCGGCTCCGAGCAGGCGCCGCAACTTCGGCTGGTCTTTCGAGCCCCACTCCATCAGTTCGAGCAGACGTTTTACGTCGGTGAATTCGGAATGGTGTTCAATCAACCGTTCGACGTCGCGTTTCGTCAAGCCTTGGACCGCCTTCAACCCGAGACGGACCCCTGGCCCTTCTAAAAAGGCCCCGGCTTGGCCATGAAGGACGTCCGGCGGATAGACGGGAATTTTCCCTTTTCGCAGCATGCGAACGAGTTGGTTCGTCTTGTCGTACGTAACGAGATAAAAAATCCGCTCGAAGTGCGCCTTCACGAAAGCCAAGCGATAACTGATTAAACTGTAGGCCACCGCGTGCGAACGGTTGAAACCGTAGCCCGCGAACTTCTCAATCCACGAGAATACTTGTCGCATCGAGTCGCTGTCGAACCGCTCCGACGAACGTTCCAAGAATCGACTCTTCTCAACGTCGATGGCCGCTACATCTTTCTTGGCGATGGCACGGCGAATCAAATCGGCCTCGGCATACGAGTAGCCGGCAAGTTCTCGCAGGAGGCGCATGACTTGCTCCTGATAGACGAGCACGCCGTTCGTCGTACGCATAATCTCACCGACGACCGGGTGGACCGGCTGATGCGGCATGCCATGCTTTCGCTTCGCATACGTATCGATAAACTGCATCGGACCTGGACGATAGAGCGACATCGTGACGACGATATCCTCGAACGTGGTCGGCTTCACTTGCCGGAGCGCTTGTTTCATCCCTTCCGATTCGAACTGGAAAATCCCGTCCGTGTCACCGCGAGCGAGCACCCGCAACGTCTTGGCGTCATTCAATGGAATTGTCTTCAGCGAGAACAGTTCATCCGTCTCGCGAATGAGCGTCTCCATCTGACGGAGTCTAGTCAAGTTGCGCAGGCCAAGCAAATCGATTTTCAACAGGCCGAGCGCTTCGAGATCCTTCATATTATATTGGGTCACTTGCTCCCCTGCTGTCGGCTGTAACGGGGTGACGTCATCAAGCGCGTCGCGACTGAGTACGAGTCCGGCCGCGTGGACCGAGGCTTGACGGGGCAATCCTTCGAGCTGGGCGGCGATGTGTAACAGTTGCGACCGCTTCTGACTGCCGGCGAACCATTTCATCTTCGTCGGATTGGCCAAAATCCCGGCCAACCCGTCGTCTTTCACTTGTTTGCTGGCCGCCTGCCCTTCTTCAAGCGTCAGCCCGAGCGCCCGCGCGACATCACGTAGCGCCGCTTTCGCGCCGAACGTCGCGAGCGTCCCGATTTGGGCGGCGTGGTTGGCCCCGTATTTATCGAGGACATAGCGGACGACCTCGTCGCGCCGCTCGTCTTCGAAGTCTAAATCGATATCCGGCATCGTGATTCGTTCCGGGTTCAAAAAGCGTTCAAATAACAGCTCGAACCGGACCGGGTCGACCTCGGTGATGTGAAGCGCGAAACTGACGAGTGATCCGGCCGCGGACCCACGCCCCGGACCGACTTCAATGCCTTGCTCCCTAGCGTAACGGACGATATCCTCGACGATGAGGAAATACGAGGCGAAACCGGTCCGCGCTATGACGTCGAGTTCATAGCGGGCTCGTTCGATATATTCCTCTTGGAACAAGTCGAGCGCCTTCAATCGTTCGGCGACGAGACGCTTCAGTCGGTCGATCGCATGTTCAATCTCTGGAATCGACGAGGTCGCCTCCGGCAAGCGTGTGACCGAGATGAGGGATTCGAACTCGTCCAACGCCTCAAGCTCGATCGGATCGAACCAATCGTTCATTTCGCTCGGCAGTCTTACGTACTTTCCTTTCCGATGCACATCTTCTTGTGAGATGAGCTCGCCTTCACCGATGGCGACGATGGCGCGATACGCCTCGAAATCCTCCGGTCTCATGTAACACGTGTCCGGGGCCGGTACGAGTCGTGTCCCCAGTTCGTCACGCATCTCGCGTAATTGCCGGAGCATCAGCGTCTGTTCCGTCGACTGCGGCGCCGGCAACCCGAGCCACAGTCTGTCTTCATTCACATAACCGAGCAAATGGTTATAGAGACGGCGACGGTGAACCGGGTCGTTCGCTTTCCAGTTCTCCGGTAAGATGAGCACCGCCAGTTCGGTCGCTTCGGTCAAGCCATCGGCCTGGACGATGCGATACAGTTCGGGCACTTGTTCATTGGTCAACGCATAGACGAGAACGGAGACGTCGAATCCATCCATTCGCAGCGTCGTCCGTAATCCAATAACGGGTTTAACCGCATAGCGTTCACATAATCGGACGAATTGCGGCAAGCCGTATAACGCATCGTCGGCCAAAGCGACTGCTCGACTCCCCCGTTCGGCCATCTGGGTGACATACTGTTCGAGCCGAATCGTACTTTGCATCAAGCTATAAGCCGATCGTACATTCAAGTGGATCACAAGAGTCCCCCTTTCTTTTTTCACAATTGTCAAACTCATTTTGGCACTTGTCTGATACAATAATTATAGACAAAACTTCTCCTAAAAGGGGGTATAAACCGTATGATTATTAATCGGGGTAAAATCGCACGTGACAAGCTAGAGAATTTACAGAACGGCCAGACCGTCTTCGCCGATAGTCCGGAGATTATCGAACGACTCCGTCGTTATATCACCGAGTATCAACTCGATGTCGTCGAGGATGTGACCGACCGTGGTACGTGGTTCATTCCACAAGAAGAGGATAAACGCTGAAGAGAGCTGACCAACGGGTCAGCTCTCTTCAGTTTCGAACGTGAACGGGGCCGCGACTTCATCGAGCGCCGTGATCACCTCGTCCATCTCTTCCCATTTATCGATCGTGGCACCGGCGGCCATCGGATGACCACCGCCGCGATAGCGTTTCGCCACTTCATTGATGACCGGTCCTTTCGAACGGATCCGGACACGAATCTCGTCCTTGTTCTCGACGAACATGACCCAACACTTCAGCCCTTCAAGGCCAGAGAAGCTGTTGACGAGCAGCGACGCCGCTTCCGGTGTCGCATGGAACGTGCGCAAGACGTCTGCATCGATTTTGACGTAGCCGACACCCGCGTCGGTCACATTGACGTTTTGTAAGACATAGCCTTGGAGTTGCAACGTCGCCAAATTCGTCTTATACATTTGACGATACAACCGGTTCGTATCGATACCATGGTTAATCAGTTCGGCCGCGACTTCGAACGTACGTGGCGTCGCGTTGCGGAACTGGAACCGTCCCGTGTCGCCGACGATTCCGGCGAACAACAAGAATGCGGACGCCTCGTCAAGTTCAAGCCCCCAAATCCCTGCAAGTTCAGCAATCATCTCTGAGGTGGAACTGACCGTCGTGTCGACGATTTGATGGGTCGCATACGCATCTTCGTCAGGGTGGTGATCAATCTTGACTACCGTTTTGCCGGTCAAGGCGTGCGGCCCATCGATTCGTTCATGGTTAGCCGTATCGAGCACGATGACGAGCGCCTCTTGATACATCTCCGGTTCGACATGCTCCATCTTACCTAAAAACTCTAAATCACGGACGATACCGCCGACGACATAGACCTGCTTTTCCGGATAGGCGACTTCAAGAATCCGCTTTAATCCGAGCTGACTCCCGAGCGCGTCAGGGTCGGGACGGACGTGTCGATGAATCATAATCGTGTCCGCCGCTTCAATCAATTTCAATATCGTTGCTGCCTCTGGCCAATGTGCCATTGCCATTCCTCGCTTTCTTGAACACTATTCTATGGTATGATGATAACAGATTACACGTCTGAAAGGGGTTTCTTCACTTGGGTCAATTAGTTATGATCGGACTCATTCTGTTTTCGTTAGGCGCTTACTTCGTTTCCAAACGACGCGCTTATTTGACGAAGACACCGTACCGGAAAGCACTGTTCAACACGCAAGCGCTCATCTGGCTGAGCATGTTTCTCGCACTCTTCGCCGTCAACCAAATGGTTGGCGGACTCGGACTCGGCTCGACGATCGGTTGGATCGTCAGCATCGCTATGCTCGTCTTGGGTGTCGGCAACGCCATCGTCGGGTTCATTCGCTATCGTAAAATCTATCCGCTCGCTAGCGAAGAGCCAATCAACCAATCATAAGAGAAATAGAAACGAGCTGATGATGGCATCAGCTCGTTTTTTTGTTAGCGGTCAATCAATTGCGCCGTGACAAGCGCCTTGGCGACGAGTTGGGTGCCTTGTGTCATCTCGACATCGACTTTCCCGAACTTCCGGCCAAGGTCGAACACGTTGGCCGAGACGCGAATTTGACTCTCGATTTGAATAGGTTTCATAAAGTAGACCGTAATATTTTCGACGACGAGGTCGCCTTTTTTCATATGGCGCAGACTGCGGGTCGCTCCTTCGACGAGCAACGTCGTCAACACCCCTGACGATGCCGTCCCCATGTGGCTCGTCATCTGTGGAGCGACCTCGACGGTGAACGCCGTCCCGTTCGAAGCCGGATCTTCTTTCAACTGGTTCGTGATCATATTGTCGAACGTCTCGCCGACTTGCGGTTGGCGGTTGGCGAGTTGGAGCGCCTTCAACACGTCTTGGCGGCTGATGATACCGAGCAGACGGCCATAGTTATCAACGACCGGCAACATCTCGATGCCTTCCCAAACCATTTGGTGCGCCGCATTGGTGACGCTCGTCTGAACGCCAACCGTGATCGGGCTCTTCGTCATCACTTTCTCGATCTCGGTATCATGCGGCCGGTCGAGCAAGTCTTTCGCCGTGATGACGCCGACGACTTTCATCTGCTCGTCGATGACGGGATAGCGGTTATGTTTCGTCCGTTCGTTCAGTTCGTGCCACCGTTTGACCGTATCGTCCACTTTCAAATAGAACGTGTCGTGCAGCGGGATGACGATATCCGAGACGAGTAGAATCTCTTTTTTAATCAAGCGGTCATAGATGGCCCGGTTGATCATCGTCGCGACGGTGAAACTGTCATACGACGTCGAGATGACCGGCATGTGATACTTATCGGCCATCCGTTTCACTTCATCGGTCGTGTCGAATCCCCCCGTGATCAACACGGCGCCACCGGACTGGAGCACAAGTTCATGCGCCTTTTCCCGGTTTCCGATGATGACGAGTGAGTCGACGTCGATATATCGCATCATCGCCTCAAGCTTCATCGCCCCGATGACGAACTTCGAGAGCGTTTTATGGAGCCCGTCTCGGCCACCGAGCACTTGCCCGTCGACGATATTGACGACTTCTGCGAACGTCAGCTTCTCAATGTTCTCTTTATGTTTACGCTTGATGCGAATGGTGCCGACCCGTTCAATCGTCGAGACGAAGCCTAAATTCTCCGCTTCCTTGATGGCCCGATACGCCGTTCCTTCTGATACTGCCAATTCCTTCGCGATTTGGCGGACCGAAATTTTAGATCCGACATCGAGCGACTCGATATGTGCTATGATCTGTTCATGTTTTGTTGTCATGTCACGAGTCCCTTTCCTCAATACATTTTCTGTCATCCTCAGTATACTGTATCAGTCTTCCTTCTTCAAACTGTACTACTGAAAATGTGACATTTCCTTTCCGTTTTGGAAAACGGTATAATGAAACAGAACGCCAATGAACGAGAAGGAAGGGAAACGAGTTGAATCAACGAACCAACCATATTGCACAATCTTTGGCCACTAAAGGGTTAGACGCTGCTTTTGTCACGTCGAAAGCATCAGTCTTTTATTTTTCGGGAGTATATGCCGAGGCACATGAGCGGCTCATCGCCATCCTCGTCTTGAAGAACGGCACGACCGCTCTCGTCTGTCCGGCACTTGAAAAAGGCATCGTCGAGGCGAGCGACTGGAATGGCGATATCGTCACGTACATGGACCACGAAAATCCATGGGACAAAGTCGTCAAACTGTTCCTCGACCAACAGATTATCCCCGAGCGCATCGGGATTGAAGGCGAGCATTTGACCTACAACCGCGTCGAACAGCTCCGCGCCGGCTTTGCCGGTCTCTCAATCATCGACTTGACCGAAGAGCTTCAGGCGCTTCGCATGATTAAGTCTCCGGACGAGGTCCGCCTGATGAAACGCGCCGCCGAACTCGCTGATATGGCGATTGAGGCAGGGATTCGCACCTTGCGTGAAGGCGTGACCGAGCTCGAGGTCATCGCCGAGATCGAATATGCGATGAAGAAACAAGGTGTCCGCGAGATGTCGTTCGACACGCTCGTCTTGTTCGGCGAGAACAGTGCCGATCCGCACGGCGTACCTGGTAACAATCGCTTGAAGAAAGGCGACTTCGCCTTGTTCGACCTCGGTGTCATTTGGCAAGGCTACGCCTCGGATATCACGCGCACCGTCGTCTACGGCGAAGCGAGCACGAAGCAACGTGAGATTTACGAGACCGTCCTTAAGGCCGAAGAAGCCGCCATCGAGATGGCGAACGTCGGGACGACGCTCGGATCCATCGACATCGCGGCTCGCCAAGTCATCACGTCGGCCGGCTACGGCGAATACTTCACGCATCGCGTCGGACACGGAATCGGCATCGAGGTGCACGAATTCCCGTCGATGGCGGCCAACAATGATATGACGGCCCAAGTCGGGATGACGTTCACCGTCGAACCAGGAATTTATCTCCCTGGCGTCGGCGGCGTCCGCATCGAAGACGATATCGTCATGACCGAGAGTGGTCCGATCTTGTTGACGAGTTATCCGAAGACGCTCCAAGAAATCAATTGAGTCACAACAAAGACCAGCCGTACGCGGCTGGTCTTTTTCACGGTCAATAAAAGAGTCGGAACATGACGTCACGTTGCGGCACATCATTCCGTTCCATCGCTTCCAGAAATGCCTGCTTGTCATAACGGACCGACTGCGGATGGATGGCGAAGCCTGTCTCATCCCACTCGAGGATGCCGTAACGGGCCAAATCGTCACGGGCGACACCGAGCGCACCGGGATTGAAATAATGTTTCGTGTCGTCATGGAACACATGCTCCGGATGATGATGCCCGAAACAGATGACGTCCGCTTCATAAGACCCATACAACGACTGCATGTTCGAAAGTGTCGCCTCGACGATGTCATGGAACGGCTCCTCGGTGATCGGCACGTCCCGCTTCTCGCTCGGGATATGATAATGAATCCCATATACCCGCGTACCCTCGACAACGCGTTCAATCGTACGCGGCAACTTGAAGAGCGCGTCCGCATAGTCAGGCCTAAGCGTGCGCGCCACCCACTCGTGATGCGGACGGGTATGGGCATAACTGTCAGGGTGACCCGTCCCGGCCATGAGCGACAAGACAGCCTCATCATGGTTGCCGGTGATCATGTGTACACCACGGTCGAGCAGACGTGCCATCACTTCGTTCGAGTCGGGCCCCATCGCGATCATATCGCCCAAACTCCAAATCTCGTCGACCTGCTGGCGATCGAGCTCGGCCAGCACCGCGTCGAGCGCTTGGACGTTTCCATGGATATCGGTCAACATGGCCAATTTCATGCGGTTTCCTCCTTATTTTCGGTATTGATGGACGACGTTGACACCTCCGGTCACATCGATGATGGCACCTGTGACCATATCGGAATCACGGGCGAGCAGGAATAGAATCATGCGGGCGATGTCTTCGCCCGTCCCGTGTCGTCCGACCGGGGTCTGGTCGTCCGGTTCGGCCGCTTCGATTCGCATTTCTTTTTGCGCGCCGACGATATTGCCCGGGTTAATCATATTGGCTGTGATGCCGTGTGCCGCTTCCTCGAGTGCGACCGATTTCGTCAAACTGACGAGCCCGGTTTTGGCGGCCGCGAAAGCCGACCGATGAACCCAGCCTGGTGCCGTCCCACTCTCCGGGAAGCCATATGTGATGATGCGGCCGAATCGTTTTGCCCGCATACTCGGGATAGCCCGGCGCATCAGCCAAAACGAGGCTGACAAATTGCCGCTGATGACCTCGTCCCACTCCTCGTCCGTCAAATCGACGAGACACTTCCGTTCGAAGATGTAAGGCCCGGCGTTCAAGATGAGCGCGTCCGGCTCTCCGAATTTGGCCACCGCCTCTTCATAGCCACTCAGGACAGCTTCGCGGTCCGTCAACGGGGCCTCGACCATATGTAACCGTTCATGTTGCCAATCGATCGGCTTCCGCTGCAATACACTGACGTGCCAACCTTCCTCCAATAATCGTTCCGTCACAATGCGGCCGATCCCTTTCGCACCGGCCGTGATGACTACATGTTTCATCGTCATCCCTCCTCTGTATCATCTTACCCGTTCCGCTTGCCCATTTCCAAACTTCAACCTGTTCCATCAGAAAGTTGTGAAAATTTCACACATTTCTGAAAGAACCGGGCGTGAATTGAAGCAGAAGTGGTATACTATACATGTAAGCCGCACGTACATTTCAAGCGAAAGGTTGGGATTTACATGGCAATTGTCTACAAACATATTCTATCTGCCGTCGACGGCTCGAAAGAGGCCGAACGTGCATTTGAAACAGCAATCGACGTCGCACTTCGAAACGATGGCAAACTGTATATCGGACACGTCATCGATACACGGACATTCGCCACGGTTGAAGCGTACGACCGGACGATTACCGAGCGTGCCGAGACGTATGCGAAAGAACTGCTCGAGGACTACGTCAATCGCGCGAAAGAACGAGGTGTCAAAGAAGTAGAGACGGTCATCGAGTACGGCTCTCCGAAAGTGACAATCGCTAAAAAAATCGCACCGAATCACGACATTGATCTCATCATCTGTGGAGCGACCGGGTTGAACGCCGTCGAACGCTTCTTCATCGGTAGCGTCTCTGAAAGCATCGTCCGCTACTCGAAGTGTGACGTGCTGATCGTCCGCCAATAACGTTTCAAGGGCCAACGCGCATGCGTTGGCCCTTTCGTGTGTAGTCGCTTATGGCATCAGGTTATCAATCGGTCGAACCGTCTCAGCCGCCAAATTACTGAACTCGCGAAGGTAATCGAGGTATCGATCGCCACCATAATTATAGAGTTTGTTATACATCCTGACGACGACGGTTCGATAAGCAGGAATAACCAATAGCAATGGCCCGGTGTTCCCAAGAATTTGATACGACCCAGCTGGTACAGCCTCCCCTAGTTCGCTCCACGCTTTCGGCTCGCCTTGGACATACCAAAACAGTCCGTTTGTCGGGAACGTTGAGTTGGGATATGCGGGACTTTGAATCGATGTCGCGAGACGAATCATTTCTTTCGGCACAATCTGAACTCCACGATGACGTCCGTTATTCAGATGAAGATTGCCCCATTCCGCGAATTCTCGCGCAGTCGTATGTAGGTTCGACCCCATTCCATCATCAAAAGGATACAACTTATACGACGCTTCCTCGTCAGGATCGTCAATGACTTTGACGAAACTCGGTGCCGCATCGGTCGCCCATTCCGTCCGCGAGAGTCCCATCGGCTGAAACACCCGCTCTCTTAATAAGTGAGTGAAGTCATATCCGTATAACCGTGTGAACTACTCACCACTTATTTGCTTCGCGAATTGAAGTGGGAGCTTCTTGGGAAGACCGTGCTTTGACCAGCCACGATTATGGGCCAAGCTCGTCGGGCAGTCCCTGCCCTGAGGTGTTTCAGTTGGCGAGGCGCAACAGGTTGAGGCTCGCGTTGACGTCGCGGTCGTGGTGCGCGCCGCACGCGGCACACGTCCACTCCCGAATTTGTAAGTCTTTCTTGCCGCCGTTCTCGCCACAGCTCGAACAGACTTGGGTCGAGGCGAACCACGGGTCGGCCTTGATCAGCGTCCGGCCGTAGAATTTACATTTATATTCGAGTTGTCGGACGAACTCGCCCCACCCGGCGTCCCCGATTGATTTCGCCAGGCGGCGGTTTTGCATCATCTCCCTCGGCTTCAGCGTCTCGACCACGACGACTTGGTTCTCGTCGACGATGCGTCGCGACAGCTTGTGGAGGAAGTCGTGCCGGCGGTTCCGTACCTTTTCATGCTTTTTAGCCAAAAGGAGCCGGGCCTTCTCGCGGTTCCGGCTGCCGGGCTTCTTGCGGGCGAGGGCGCGCTGCGCTTGTTTGAGCCGATCTTCGGCCTGTCGCAGGTTGCGCGGGTTCGCGATCTTCTCCGTGACGAAATCGTCGTTCGTCATGGTGGCGAAGTGTTCCAGCCCGAGGTCGATCCCTATGTTGTGCTCGGCCGGGCCCCACGGCTCGTCATCCTGCTCGACGAGGAGCGACACGAAGAACGTGCCCGTCCTCGTCATCGACACGGTCGCCGAGCGGATCTCCCCGTCGAAGCCGCGATGCTGTGTGAACCGGATGAACCCGACCTTCGGCAGACGGACTTTTCCCGTCTCGATGCGGATCGTGCCGTGCTGGTTGTTCGTCGTGTAGGACGCGCGCGATTTCCGTCTCGACTTGAACACCGGGAAGCCGGCCGTCCCGGCGAAGAACTTCGCGAACGCCGCGTCGAGGTGCAGCTTCGCGTTCGCGAGCGCGAGGCTGTCCGCCTCGCACAGGAACGGGAACAGCGGCTTGTAAGAGGCCGGTGTCGGCGGTTTCCGCCTCGGTCCGCCTGCCGCCTTCGCCTCCTCGTGGATGGTGATGCGGTCCTCGAGCAGCTTGTTGTAGATGAAGCGGGCGCAGCCGATCGTCTTGATCAGGAACTCGGCCTGCGTCGCCGTCGGGTGGAGCCGATATCGGTAGCCCTTCAGCATGTCCGTCCCTCCTTTGCCCGGTACCAGGATGATGCTTGTCCCATTCCGATACCCGCGGAGGGGGCGAGGAAATCTGACGGAATCACGAACTTTTGTTCGTCGTCCTGTCACAGCGGTGGCCAAGGGCGTCAGGGACGGGCGATTCATCTCCTACCTACGCTGGGCCGTGCCCCGAGACGCTTAGAGGAGGGAGAATTCTCGCCTAATTTAGTTAAAAAAGGGCCACCGCAAATGCGATGGCCCCTCGTTCACGTATTATAACACTTTGACAGTAACCGTCTTACGACCGAAGTTGAGGGCCGCACTTTGTGAGTACATCAAGATGTCGATTTTGTTACCTTTGATGGCGCCGCCTGTGTCAGCCGCTGTGTATGTGCCCATCAACTTCCCGCCGACGTACACTTGTACTTTCTTACCGAGCGGAATGACGCGCGGGTCGACAGCGACGACGTTACGTTTTTGTGCCCGTACGTTCCAGCCTAATGCCGTAACGCCTGAACATCCTTTGCAGTACGGTGTGTAAGCCGATGCGTTCATCGTATATGTTTTCACACTAGCCTTCGCGACCGTTTTCTTCACGGTGCGTAAGTACTTTGTAGCGATCCAACCTGACTTGCCTTTGTAGTTGACGCGAATCCAAGCTCCTTTTGAGCCAGTGCGTTGAAGTTGTTGTCCTTTATTGATTTTCCCAATCACTTTACCGCTGAGCGTCCCTGCCGAGCGGACGTTCAATCCGTTGACTTGGCTTTGTACGTAAACTTTTGAAGACGCCTCAACTTGTTGTTGGGGTAAGAGCATAGCGAGTGTCATGACCGTCAGTAGTAAGACCGTTCCAATTTTTTTGAGCATGTGGTTTGTCCTCTCCTAGTCGGTTTGTTCGTTGTAAGTTCGTGTTGTCGAATCTGTGGTGCTGTTCCAGTTGAAACATGTCGTGTCGATTACGGAATGTTTCGTCCAGATAACTATATGACGAATCGTATGACCGTGCGTTTACAACTAAAATTCATTTGAGTGTCAGCTAAGTTACGATTACATTACAAAACCGCCATCTTTTAAGGGAAGATGACGGCTTTGATAAAAATCTTTAGGTTTCGTCATATTAATTCCCAATTAAAGGGATTAATATATCTGCTTTGTTACGGAAACCATGTTTTCTTACGTCAAATGTTACAAACGAGCACTTTCGATTCGGCCCATCGTCACAAAACCATCTCATGCCGTATGCCAAAAGCACTAAAAAAAGCCCGTCCCGTATGAATACGGAACGGACGTTGTAACAGCTTAAACGTGTGATTCGACGAGGTTGGCGATGCGAACAGTATCGCGTGCGATGACCAATTCTTCGTTCGTCGGGATGATGATGACTTTGACCGGTGAGTGCGGGTAGTTGATGAACAACTCTTTGCCGCGTGCTCCGTTGTTGAGTGATGGATCCCAGTAGACGCCCATGAACTCAAGGCCACGAAGGATGCGCTCACGGATGACGTCAGAGTTTTCTCCGACACCAGCTGTGAAGATGATTGCATCGACACCGTTCATCTCTGCCGCATATTGACCGATATAGCCGTGGATGCGGTTCGAGAAGATTTTGAGCGAGACTTCGGCACGGTGGTTGCCTTCAGCCGCTGCTTGCTCGATGTCACGCAAGTCACTCGAGATACCCGAGAGACCGTAGACACCTGACTCTTTGTTCATGACGTTCAATACGTCTTCAGCCGACTTGCCAGTCTTCTGCATCAAGAACGGGATGAGGGCCGGGTCAAGTGATCCCGAGCGCGTTCCCATCGTGATTCCTTCGAGTGGCGTGAAGCCCATCGTCGTGTCAATCGAACGACCGCCGGCAACCGCTGCGATTGATGCACCGCTACCGAGGTGGCATGAGATTAAACGAAGGTCTTCAAGCGGACGACCGAGAAGCTCTGCCGCACGTTGCGTGACGTACTTGTGGCTCGTTCCGTGGAAACCGTACTTCCGGACGCCGTGCTCCGTGTAGTACTCGTACGGAAGGCTGTACAAGAAGTTCTCTTCCGGCATCGACTGGTGGAACGCCGTGTCGAAGACCGCGACTTGCGGTACGTTCGGTAAAATCGTTTGGAACGCACGAATCCCCGTCAAGTTTGGCGGGATGTGGAGCGGTCCGAGTTCGACGAACGATTCGATGTTCTTCATGACTTCATCGTCGATAACGACCGAATCCGCGTACAACTCTTTTCCGTGAAGGACACGGTGACCGACGCCTGCGATTTCGTCGAACGACTGAATGATATCAAGGTCAATCAATTTTTCGAGCGAGAGCTCGACCGCTTCTTTATGTGAATGAAGCGGTGTGACGATATGGAACTTTTGTCCTTCGCCATATTTAATCGTAAAGATCGCATCTTCTTTTCCGACACGCTCGACGAGCCCGACGGCGAGCATCTTCTCAGATGGCATTTCGAGAAGTTGGAACTTTAATGACGAACTACCTGCGTTGACTGCCATAATTTTTGTCATGTCATACACCTCTTACCTTTCGATTTAAACACGAGTCTTTATCTGTTCTCTTAAAAACCGATAACTGTATCATAATGAAGATACTTGATATGGCATATGTTTTTCAAGTCTTTTGCCCAATAAAAATTATGTTGTTTTAAACCAATCGTCAATCTGTTTCACAATATTGGCAACAGCACGCACATCCGTGAACGATGGCAACTCGACGAGGAGTGCTTGTTTCGGGCGTTTGACGCCTTCCCCAAGCTTTTGTAACATCAATAGGCTTTTCGCATATCGCTCGTCTTTGAACATCGTCGTCGGTAATTGAAGAACACCTTTGACGACAGCCTCACGGTCCATCCACTGTTTTAATTTCCCTTCGTCATCCTGTTCAAACAAATTGTTCGGGATGACAAAAATCCCGTGACCGCCTGGTTTCAAGTGACGCATCGCCTGCTCGATCAACAAGAAGTGCGAGTAAGAATGGCCTTCATCCCGTTTCAAGGCGTAGCCAGACGCCATGTCATCGTTCGGATAATAGCCGATCGGCAAATCGACGAGTGCCAAGTCGCTCGGCTCGACGAACAGCGGTGCGAGTGCGTCTTGATGGAAGTACGATACCGGCTTCCCGAGCAGGTTGCTGATTGCGTAAGACAGACGCAGCATCGTCTCATCGACTTCGACCGCCTGTGCGGTGGCATCTTTCAATTGTGTCAACACGGCGTGGACGAGTGTCCCCGTCCCGCTACCGAGCTCGAGCACGTTCGCCCCGTCCTTGACGAGTTTCGTCGCCAAGTACCCGATGAACAGGCTGACGGCGTCCGGCGTCGGTTGATGGTTCGGCGGGAGGGTCGTCGTCTCCTCGAGCACGAGCAGACTGACGGCTTTGCGGACATCATCCGTCTTCTCTTGTTCGACATCGACCCGTTCAAATACTTCAATCAACGCCTCGAGCGGTAACAAATCAAGGTCGGTCGTCAGCTTCTTCGCCTCTTTCTTCCAATCCCGATACAATTGTTCAAATCGTTCCATCTTCGATCATCCTTTCCATACAAAACCGGCCCTCTGATGGAGAGCCGGTCGGTTCACTTCTATTAGTGTAAGCGATTCGTGGTCATTTCGCCAAGTGAATCAGTTCGCTTTATCAAACGCCTCGAGCGCCGCATCGAAATCGACCTCGTCTGTCATCTCATCCATGTACTGGACGTATTGGACCGTACCTTCTGAGTCGATGACGAACACCGAGCGTGCGAGGAGACGGAGCTCTTCCATCAACACGCCGTAAGATTTCGCGAACGATTGGTCGCGGTGGTCCGATAACATGATGACGTTATCGAGTCCCGAGGCCGCACACCAGCGACGTTGTGCGAACGGCAAGTCGTTCGACACAGTCAAGACTGTCCCTCCAAGCGTTGCCGCTTTCTCGTTGAACGCACGCGTTTGTGCATCACAGACGCCTGTATCAATCGACGGGACGACACTAATCAATTTTTTCCCTGGGTATGACGCGAGCGTCACCTCTTCAAGTGCCGTCGTGAGCGCTGTAAAGTCCGGTGCAGCATCTCCGACTTTGACCGGATTCCCTTGCAGTGTAACGGTATTGCCTTTAAATGTTGGCATCGTTTCATCCCCTTTGGTTTGATTTATACTTCTTCATCATATCGATGGTGCCGTCTCGATGACAAACTTCCTGCCTCAGACGGCCTGATTGTGATTTTCCCTATATCGAGCGTCTAAAACGCTGTATAATGAAAGAGACTCAATTGACAAAGGGGATGACATGGATGAGAAACAACGTTTATTTGTACCATCGTAACGTCAACGACTTTACTAAAGAGGTAAAGAAACTAATCGAGATCGGTGAGAAGCATGGCTTCAACGTCGTGAATCGTCCGGAAGACGCCAACATCATCGTCGCCATCGGGGGAGATGGCGCGTTCTTACAGGCCGTCCGTTATACAGGATTCCGTCAAGATGCTATCTACGTCGGGTTTGGCCGCGGCTTGAACGAGTTTTATTGCGACTTCGATATACATAAACTCGACGAAGTCGATCGCTTGTTCTCGGACAACAGCGCCCGTATCGAAGCCGGTCTCGAAGTGCGGAAATACCCGCTCTTGTCGGCATCCATCAATGAATCGACTCCGATGCTTTGTTTGAACGAAGCCTCAATCAAGTCGAGTATCATCAAATCGCTCGCCATCGAAGTGTACATCGACGACCTCCATTTCGAGACGTTCCGCGGTGACGGCATGGTCGTCTCGACACCGACCGGCTCGACAGCGTACAACAAATCACTCGACGGCGCCATCGTCGACCCGCTCATCCCATGTATGCAAGTGAGCGAGATCGCCTCAGTGAACAATAATCGTTACCGCACGCTCGGCTCGTCGTTCATCGTGCACGACTCACGCAAACTCTCGCTCCGCATCGTTGAGGACGGGAACGACTATCCGATTATCGGCATGGACAACGAGGCGCTCAGCTTGAAGTATACAGACCGCATCGATATCGAACTGTCTGACCAGGTCATCAAGACGGTCAAACTGAAAAACAACTCGTTCTGGCACAAAGTCCAACGCTCATTCTTCTAAACGACAAAAGGCTAGCCGTCCTCGTGGATGGCTAGCCTTTTGTTATTACGTGTTGACGACGTCGGCCTCGTATACCGGAGCCCCGTCGACGACCGTCATGACGAGTCGGTTGTCGAGGATGTCGCGTCCACGCAAGTCGAAGAAGTCCTCTTCCCACACTGTGAACGTCGCGTTATAGCTCTGAATCAACAAGCCGTCGCGTCCGTGTGTGCCTGTGGCGACACGTGGTGCATACGTGAAGCTACGGAGCGCCTCATACATCGATAGGCGTTCCGGCGGGTTGAGCGCCCCTGACTCCTCAAATGACTGACGGGTGACCGCCGCATACAAACCTTTCCGTACATCGACGGTAGAAATCGGGGCGTCACTGCCTCCAAGGACGAGCGCTCCCGTATCGAGCATCGATTTGAAGCGGTAGGCGTCATCGACGCGGTCGTTGCCGAGCCGGTCGAACAACAAGTTCATGTCGTCCGACAAGAAAATCGGTTGGGCATCAATCAACACCGGCAACGCTTGAATCCGTTTCAAGAGCGCGTCGTTCAAGAGTGAGGCGTGAATGATTCGGTCTCTCGTCCCGCGCTTGGCCGGATATTTCTCAAGCAGCGTGATGAACTGTTCGGCGGCGGCGTCCCCAATCACGTGGGCCGCCACGTTCATCCCGTAGGACCGCGCCTTTTTGACAAGCGCCTCGAGATGATCCGGACGATGGACCTCGATTCCCCGCTGTGCCGGATCATCCGTGTACGGTTCCGACAAGAGTGCCGTCCGTCCCCCGAACGATCCGTCGACGAACAATTTCATCGCCCCGAAATCAAAACGCGGGCGCTTGGCGAGCGCATCGTGACGAATCAACGTATCGACGACTTGTTCATGGACGAGCAGATGCGCGTGGAACGGGAGGTCCGCCAACACGTCTTCATACGCTTGAATCGTCTCGAGCGGGTCACCGTGATAGAACAAGTCTTCCGTATGGGCATTGACGATGCCGTGGGCGAACAGAGAGTCGATGGCCCGGTGGAGCGAGGCGACATTTTTCTCGCGATTCCCGCCCCGCTCTTTGTGGAGCAGGTCGAGCGCCGCATCGTACAGCACCCCGTTCAACTTGCCGTCCGCATCGCGTCCGAGCTTCCCGCCTTCGATGACGGTATGATGAATCAAGCCGAGCCGTTCCAACCCTTTCGAGTTGACGACGGCAACGTGGCGACAGACCCGTTTCAAGACGACGGGGCGGTCCGGAATAACGGCATCAATCATCTCACGCGTCGGCATCTCGCCAAGCAGACGGTCATTGAACCCTTCCGCGACGATCCAATCGTCGTTTCCACCCTTTTGCTTCATCGATTCGAGCAGAGCTTGCAAGTCCGTCGTCTCGGTCGCATCGATCCGGTCGAGCGCTTCCCCGTACCCGATCAAGTGGATGTGTGAGTCGGTGAACGCCGGATAGACGCTCTTCCCTTCAAGATTCACAATTTGCTTGATTCTTCCGGCGTATGTACGACGAAGGTGGCCTTCTTCCCCCATCTTCAAGATCCGGCCGTGCTCCACGTACATGGCACGAGCTTGTTCATGCTCTTTGTTCATCGTATAAATCTTTCCGTTAACCCATAGCGTTCCCATCACAAAATTCCTCCTCGATTCAAAAAAGATTGACGTACACGTTAATTCCCGTTTACGTCAATCTTCATGCATCATTATTTTCGTAATAGCTCTTGCTGTTCCAATCCTTTTTCGACGCGTTGGCGAATCTCACGGGCCGCACCTTCATCGAAACGTCCGAGGACACGCTCGCCAATCTCGACGGCCGTCCCATACTCACCATGTAAAAACTTGTTCTCGGCGAGCGTCAAGGCGATATGCACCTCGTTGTCGCGACGGCGATAGCGGTTCGCATACTGCAGAAGCTGTTCGGCGTACGTGACTTGGCGCAAGAGCGCTTTGACCCGGTCCCGGAAGTTGTCCATCGTCTCTTCGACGTCGTGGCTGAGGCCGACGATATACGTCATATTAAACGGTGCTTTCTCGAACTGTTCATCCAACGATTGCACGCCTTTTTGCAACTGGCGCATATCGCTCGTCAAATCAGTCGGAACGACCGGCATGGCGCTCTTCGCGAGCAAACGGCGATGGGCAGACAGTTCGCGCTTCCATGACTCGAGTTTGTTGCGGACTTCGAGTTCTTCTTTGCGAAGGGAGTTCGTGTTCTCGATGAACCGTTCATGCATCGCACTGAACTGATCGAGCGAACGTTTCGCTTCTTGTACTTTTGATTTAATCATGCTGAACGGAATCATCTGGGCGACGAGCGCCTGTTCGATGTCGAGTACGTTCGCTGTGAGCGTCGCACGCTCCCTTTCGAGCTGTTCAAACTCTTCGCCGACACGGGCATTAATCTCGTAATTGCTGACGAGGCGGGTCATCTCTTGATGGAGACGAGCCATGACTTCACTCGTCTGGCGGTCACGTTCTTTCACGGTCGCGAATTCTTTTTTCACGTATTGGCGTGCATCGACTTCGGTCCGGAACGCTTCGAACAGCTGATCGATGTCCGAGCTGAGCTGTTGCATGTCCATCTCGAAATGATCGAAGTCGAGTTGTTCAATCCGGTCCATGAGCGCGGCCCGGCGATCTTCCGCTTGCTCGATCTCTTCCATTAAACCGAGCGGCTCAAGCGCGTAGCCGTCCATTTGCATCTCTTTATGACCCGAACGCAACTGGTTGAGCTGTTGTTTCAAATCGATTTGCACCGTGCGCACGAACTGCGGGATGACGCCGACGAGTTCACGAATCTTCGTCACTTTCTCAGACAAGACTTGGCCGGCGATATACGCCTCCGACACTTGTCCTTCCTGCTTCAACGTGATCATCTCGGTCCGCTTCGCTTCCGCTGCCGCGATTTCAGACTCGACGAGCTCGTATGTCGGGCCAAACGCACTGTTTTGGGCGACGAGCGTCTTCCGGAATTGATACAACTCTTTCTCGTCTTTTTTGACGATATCGAGAAGCGACGAATGGTGTTGATTGAACTCATCCATCTCATCGAGCATGGCGTGTACCATCGACTCGAGCTCTTCAATCAACTGTTCCGTCGCGTTCAAATCGGATTTCACTTTAAGGAAGCGATATTTGTCCAAATCTTCTTCGGCATGATAGAGCGCCTCATCGATTTGTCCCGTATGTACGCTGACGAGTTCGTCCCACGACTGATGCCACCGTTCGAACTTCTCTTTCGTCTCGCCTTCCATCGGCCATTGTTTGAACTTCTGCAGTTCAGCCGGCACACTGGCGCTGAGCACACTTTGTTTGCGCATGTCTAAATCATCAATTTTCTGGTAAAAATCCCTTCGCACGAGCATGCTTCCCAGCATGGCCCCTAATACGATGACAATGATTCCAATTAAAATTCCGTAGATTCCGTAATCCATCTCTGTCACAACCTCCAAGCCGCTTTCGTGGACTTATGTATCTAAATGAATAAATGAAGTATTTTATGAGTATAGATAATACTAATCATATTATAGAACCAATGATTTGCATAGGTTTTCCAACGGTTTAGGGAGAGAATGTTATTTTCCACGCGAATCTTTTGAGAAGACAAACCGAAAAAATGCGTGTACCATAATGCTAATTCATCATGCATTCATTCATAGGAGGGAATCAAATGTTTCAAACAACGACTTACACCGGCGATTTGGCCGCCGGGTACGACATGCTCAATAAACAGCTGGCAGCACTTCTAGAAGGCGAGACGAACCGTGTCGCCAACCTATCGAACGCGAGCGCATTGCTCAACCAGTTCCTCGACCGCATCAACTGGGTCGGCTTCTATTTAACAGAGGGAGAAGACGCCCTCATCCTCGGGCCGTTCCAAGGCCTTCCGGCTTGTGTCCATATCGCGTTCGGTAAAGGAGTTTGCGGCACGGCGGCCTCGACGCAAGAGACGCAACTCATCGCAGACGTCCATCAATTCCCGGGCCATATCGCTTGTGACGCGGCTTCTAACTCAGAAATCGTCGTCCCGCTCGTTCGCGACGGCAAGACGATCGGTGTCCTCGATATCGACAGCCCCGAGTTCGACCGCTTCTCAGATGTCGATCGCCAAGGGCTCGAGCAATTTTGCCAGACATTACTTCGCTTCATCTGATTGACAAGCGAATCGTTTCGTCGTATACTGATTTTTGTGCATGAAATGACGATAGCAGTCATTGACAGACGTATCCACCTTTCGGGCCTCGACTGAGTCGGAGGAGCATCTCGTAGCTTCGCTATCAAGTGAAGGTGCTTGAACCTAGAAAGGGGCGTCACCCGTCTTTGACACCGTTGTTCTTTTGTGCAAAATACATGAACAACAAGGAGGAGTCCAAACATGGCTCGTTACACAGGTCCAGCTTGGAAACTCTCGCGTCGCTTAGGCATCTCGCTTAGCGAAACGGGTAAAGAATTAGCAAAACGTCCTTACGCACCAGGTCAACACGGAAATGGTCGTCGTAAAATCTCTGAATACGGTCTTCAGCTTCAAGCGAAGCAAGCACTCCGTCACATGTACGGAATCAACGAGAAGCAATTCCGTCGCATCTTCAACGATGCTGGGAAAATGCAAGGTATCCACGGTGAGAACTTCATGTTCTTGCTCGAGTCACGCCTTGACAACCTCGTTTACCGTATGGGTCTCGCTCGCACACGTCGCGGAGCGCGCCAACTCGTCAACCACGGTCACATCCAAGTTGACGGTTCACGTGTAGACATCGCGTCTTACCGTGTAAAACCAGGTCAAGTCATTTCAGTTCGCGAGAAGTCTAAAAACTTCAAAGCGATCGCTGAAGCTCTCGAAGTAGCACCAGCTACAAAAGACTACGTCACATTCGATGCTGAGAAGCTCGAAGGTACATTCGTACGTCTTCCTGAGCGCGCTGAATTGAACGACCAAATCAAAGAGCAACTCATCGTTGAGTACTACTCACGTTAATGCTTTTATCCCCTTCCCTGCCTCGGCAGGAAAGGGGATTTTTTTATTTCTTTAAAATCTGTTCACGAATCCGGCCCATCTGGGTATCGAGCGCATCCGCCATCTTCGCCGCTTCAATCAACTCGAGTTTCGACGTCTCCGGGACGACGTGCTGGTATTTATAATGAAGTTTATGCTCCGTCGCCGCCCAAAAATCCATGGCGAGCGTGCGAATTTGAATCTCGGCTGGCACCCAGATGACGCGTTCCGCCAAATACACTTTCGTTCGGACGATGAGATGCAAGCTCCGATAGCCGCTCGGTTTCGGATGTTGGATGTAATCCTTAATCTCATCAATTTCTAAATCGTCCCGTTTTTTCAAATGATCGAGGATGGCGTAGATGTCATCACGAAAACTCGTGACGATTCGCACTCCGGCGACGTCAGATATATTGTCCCACAGCGCTTCCACTTCGAGGGGAAGCCCTTTTTGATTCATCTTCCGAATGATGGACGGCAACGTCTTCATCCTCGTCTTCACGTGTTCAATCGGCGAATAGCCGAGCCGCGTCTGCCAATCGAGGTCGATGATGCCGAGATCGCTCTCGAGTTCAGTGATCGCCATCTCGTAGTACCGGAATCGCTCCCGCCATTGATGGAACTGCTCGCCAAAAAATTCTTCAATGTCCATAACAAAGCCTCCTTGTCGTCTATACTTGCTATCGTAGCAGACCGAATCGATGTTGAGTCAGAAAAAAACGTCCATGTTCGCAACATTGGCGGACATGGACGCATGCATCAGACGTGACGGATCACGAAGTATTTTTTCTTACCGCGACGGATGATGGTGAACTCACCGAGCGTATCGGCGCGTGTCACCGTCTTATCCAGCGACTGCTCCCGCTCCCCGTTCAAGTAAATCGCCCCGTTTTGAACGTCTTCACGGGCTTGACGTTTCGATGGTGCAATCTTCGCTTCGACGAGAAGGTCGACAAGGTTGCGCTCGCCTTCGAGCTCGAACTGTGGCATGCCCTTGAATGCGGCATCCATGTCTTCTGGTTTGAGCGTTTTTAAGTCGCCACTAAAGAAGGCAGTCGTGATGCGTTGCGCTTGATCAAGACCCGCTTCTCCGTGGACGAGTTTTGTCATCTCTTCAGCGAGACGACGTTGGGCGACACGCTTCTCCGGTGCAGCGACCACTTCTGCTTCGAGCGCCAAGATGTCTTCGTGCGACATGAACGTGAAGTATTTGATGAACTTGATGACGTCAGCGTCGTCGACGTTAATCCAGAACTGGTAAAACTCGTACGGCGTCGTCTTATCGGCGTCGAGCCAGACTGCACCACCGGCCGTCTTCCCGAATTTTTGACCGTCCGACTTCGTCACGAGCGGCACCGTCAACCCGAACGCCTTCTCTGAGTGACCGAAGCGGCGGATGAGTTCGAGTCCAGCCGTGATGTTGCCCCACTGGTCGCTGCCCCCGACTTGAAGGCGGCAGTTCTCGTTTTCGTACAACTTCAAGAAGTCGAACGATTGCAACAACATGTATGAGAATTCCGTGTACGAGATTCCGTTCTCCAAACGTGAGTCGACCGAGTCTTTGGCGAGCATGTAGCTGATCGGGAAGTGTTTCCCGATATCACGTAAGAAATCGATAATCGATAACTCTTCCGTCCATTCGTAGTTGTTGCGGATAGAGATTGGATTCTCACCTTCGAGCGGGAGGAAACGGCTCAATTGGTCTTTGATTCGATCCGAGAACTGTTTGACCGTGTCGAGCGTGTTGAGCGAACGCTCGTCCGAACGACCTGATGGGTCACCGATCATCCCAGTCGCGCCACCGACGAGGGCGATGACGTGGTGTCCCGCCTCTTGGAAACGTTTGAGTGTTAAAATCGGGAGCAAGTGCCCGATATGAAGCGAGTCCGCCGTCGGGTCGAACCCGGTGTAAAGCGTCGTCGGTTTGTTCAACTGTTCTTTCAATCCTGCTTCGTCCGTCATTTGGTTGACGAGACCTCGAAATTCTAAATCCTTCAATAATTCCATCTGTTCCACTCCTTCGATTGACATAAAAAAACGTCCCTTCTCATATGAGAAGGGACGGAGATTCCGCGGTACCACCCTAATTGCCACAGCTGTGGCCACTTGTAGCGAGAGATAACGGTCTCGACCCGGCCGAACGGCACGCTCCAAAAGTGTAATTCATCGATTGACATTGGCTAGTTCACAGCACCCACTAGCTTTCTGGACAAGCGGTCAGTCGACTACTTCGCTTTCTTCATAGCATCTTTGTTTATGGACTATGCTTTACATTTTATAAGTTCTATTTCCAAATTGTCAACTGGAAGATGGAAACTTGCAGCCGACAGTTGATTGGGAGGAAGGTCGGCAATGACTTGTGCTATAATCGTATATATTACTGTCCAAAATAGTTTTACACCATATTAAGGAGGCTGTCATGCTGCAAAAGATTCGAGACACATGGAACCAACCAAAGTCCTTGAAAGCCCGCCGTTATGCCAATGTATTTTACGATGTATCCTGGAACGTTCTGCTCCTAACGATTATATCGGTCGTTCTCATTGGATTTTTAGGCGCCGGGATCGGAGCGGGTTATTTCGCTTCACTCGTCAAGGATATGCCGGCACCCGCTTATAAGACGATGACGTCACAAATCAACACGTACTCATCGACTTCTGACATTTATTTTGGAAGCGGTGAACGAATCGGAAACTATACGACGGATGAAGTACGGATTCCCGTCGCCGTCGACAAAGTTTCTCCGTTCGTCGTCGACGCGTTACTCGCCACAGAGGACGTCGAGTTTTACGAACACGATGGTGTCGTCCCGAAAGCGACGCTCCGTGCCATCTTACAAGAAGCGACCGGTTCGGAAGATCGGACCGGTGGCTCTACGCTCACACAACAGCTCATCAAGAACCAAATGCTGACGAACGAAGTGTCGTTCGAACGAAAAGCGAAAGAGATTTTACTCGCCCTTCGCCTCGAGAAAGCAATGAACAAAGATGAGATCTTGAACGCGTACTTGAACGTCGTCTCATTCGGACGAAACTCGATGGGACGCAACATCTCAGGGATTGAAGCAGCCGCTCGCGGTGTCTTCAACACATCGGCTGAGAAGTTGACGTTACCACAAGCCGCTTTCCTCGCCGGGATTCCGAAAAACCCGTTCCTTTATACACCGTATTACCAAGGCGGTGTCATTAAAGAGGACGTGGCACCGGCCATCAACCGGATGAAGACGGTACTCAACCGGATGTACGTCGCCGGGAAGATCACGAAAAAAGACTACGACGCTGCATACAACTACGACATCACAAAAGACTTCATGAAGACGCAATCGAAGCCGCGTGACCGCTATCCGTATGTTGTGCAAGAAGCTGAACTACAAGCCCGACAAATCGTCACGAACTACTTGCTTGAACAAGACGGCATCGTCTTGTCAGATTTAAAAACGGAAGAACAAAATACCATCCGGTCAACATATGCCAAACGTGCACACAATATGTTGCGTCAGGGTGGATTCAAGATTCATATGACGCTTGACAAAAAAGTTCATGAGGCGATGCAACAACCGGCTAAAAATGCCAATAACTTTGATAAAGATCAATACATCAAAGAAGAAGATCGGACATTGCCTGAACAGACGGCATCAATCATGATTGAAAACAAAACAGGGCGCATCCTTGGTTTTGTCGGTGGTCGTTATATTAACGGCAAGACAGATGAAGTAAACCGCGCCATGCGCATGGAGCGTCAAATCGGATCGACGGCCAAGCCAATTTTGGTGTATGCCAACGCGATTGAAGCTCGAATGATCACACCTGAGACGGTCATTTTAGACGAAGAGTATTTCTACAAATTTACCGGTCCGGGACAGCCTAAAAAAGAAGTTTTAAATGAGAGCAGAACGCATAACGGTCCGGTGACGGCCCGCGAGGCATTGAAGCGTTCCCTCAACGTCCCTGCCGTTAAGATTTACGAAGAACGGAACCAGAAAACTGCTGATACGCAAAAACTCGTCGATATGGGCATCGAAGTATCGGAAGCGAACCGAAATGCATCATCGATGGCTCTAGGCGTCGGAGAAGTCAGCCCGGTCAACTTGGCCGCATCTTACGCGATGCTCGCAAACTACGGCGAACATGTCGAGCCATACTTCATCGAACGCATCGAATATAACGGTGAGACCATCTTCGAGAAAAAAGCGAAAAAGACACGCATCTATACTGACCGTACGTCTTATCTCGTCATCGACATGTTGCGTGATGTCTATACGTCAGGAACAGCGACGTATGCCAAATCGCTCTTAAATGTCCCTGGCGATTGGATGGGTAAATCTGGTACGACGAACGAACGACGCGATTCGTACTTGGTCGGTTCGAACCCGAACGTCACGCTCGCCGTGTGGTCTGGTTTTGACTCACAATTAGCTGAGATGCAAAACAGCTATGAAGTCGGTCAGTATTATCAACGGACACAACGTATCTGGTCACAGACTGCCAACCGCGTATTCGCCGATAATCCTGAAATCTTCAACGCGGGTGCACGCTTTACCCAGCCTTCTAGTGTTTCTGCCGCTGACTTCAAGGACTCTGGTTCATTCTCTGAGAAGAAAAAAGTCGAAGAGAAGAAGAAGGAAGAGGAAGCGAAGAAGAAAGCCGAAGAAGAGGCGAAGAAGAAACAAGAAGCCGAAGAGAAGAAACAAGAGGCTGAAGAGCAGAAACAGGAAGCTGAAGAAGAGAAACAAGAAGCTGACGCTGCTGCGAAGGAAAAGGCAGCGGCTGACGCAAAAGCGAAAGCAGAAGCCGACGCAAAGAAAAAAGCGGAAGCTGATAAGAAGAAAGCTGAAGAAGAAGCAAAGAAGAAAGCCGAAGCTGAGAAAAAGGCTGAGGAAGACAAGAAGAAAGAAGACGCCGAAGCTGCAGACGGCGCCTAATCCGACAAGAAAGGTCGACACATCGCGTGTCGACCTTTTGTCGTTCAATCTTCCATTGTCGATAAGTCACCCGTCTCGAGGTTCAACTCCCATGCTTTCAAGACGCGACGCATGATTTTCCCGCTTCGCGTTTTCGGCAATTTGTCTTTGAACTCGATCTCACGCGGAGCCGCGTGAGCCGCGAGTCCTTCTTTGACGAACTTTTGAATCTCCGCCTTCAACTCGTCCGACGGCTCATAGCCTTTACGGAGCGCGATGAACGCCTTGATGATCTCCCCGCGGACCGGGTCCGGTTTCCCGATGACCCCTGCCTCGGCGACAGCTGGGTGCTCGACGAGACGACTCTCGACTTCGAACGGACCGACCCGCTCCCCTGCCGTCATGATGACGTCATCGACGCGGCCTTGGAACCAGAAGTAACCGTCCTCGTCCATATACGCCGAGTCACCCGAGACGTACCAGTCTCCCCAGAAGTAACTCTCATACTTGGCGTCATTCTTCCAAATTTTCCGCATCATCGACGGCCATGGCGTCTTGAGTGCCAAGTTGCCCATCCGGTGCGGCGGGAGTGGTTGACCGCGGTCGTCTAAGATGGCCGCTTCACAACCCGGGATGGCTTTGCCCATCGACCCCGGTTTGATATCCATCGTCGGATAGTTACAAATCATCATCGCGCCGGTCTCTGTCATCCACCACGTGTCATGAATCCGTAATCCGAACGATTCGTTCCCCCAACGAATGACTTCCGGATTGAGCGGTTCTCCGACCGACAGGATATGGCGGAGTGACGACAAATCATATTTTTCAAACGCCTCTTCTCCGGCACCCATGAGCATCCGGAACGCTGTCGGCGCGCTGTACCAGACCGTGACACCGAACCGTTCGATGACCGAATACCAGAACTCAGGATTGAATCGTCCCCCGACGATTACGTTCGTCGCCCCGTTCAAGAACGGTGCGAAAATCCCATAGCTCGTACCCGTCACCCAACCTGGATCGGCTGTGCACCAGTAAATGTCGTCCGGTTGCAAGTCGAGCACCCATTTGCCGGTCATCAAATGCTGCACCATGGCGTTATGGACATGCAAGACACCTTTCGGTTTCCCGGTCGACCCTGACGTATAATGCAAAATCATGCCGTCTTCGCGGTCGACCCACGTGATGTCGAGATCGGTCGAGGCATCACCCGCCAATTTGCGGTAGTCGATGATTTTCCCTGCCTCTTTTACCTCGTCACCGACGATTAAAATCGTCTCCAAGTGCGGGAGTTGATCGACCGGGATACGCGGTAGGAGCGCCTCGGTCGTGACGATGACTTTCGCTTCCGAGTCGAGCAGACGGTCGTGGACGGCTTGCTCCATGAACGCCTCAAACAACGGACCGACGATCGCCCCGAGCTTGAGTGTACCGAGCAAAATAAAATAAAGTTCTGGACTCCGTGGCATGAAGATGAAGACGCGGTCGCCTTTCTCCACTCCAACCGATTTCAGAACGTTTCCGGCCCGATTGCTTTCTCGTTTCATGTCCTCATACGTGTAGCGCTCTTCTCGTTCCCCATCGAAATAGAGCAACGCCAGCTTCGTGGCGAGTTCACCTTCTGCGTGACGGTCGATTGCTTCGTATGCCATGTTGACGTTCCCCGTCAAATTCCAAGAAAATAATGCTTCTGCTTGTGTCCACTCGAACGACTGACAAGCATCTTCATACGACGCCAATTGATGTTCCCCTGATAACGCTTTCAATTTTTCCATCGCTAAAGATTCGCCTCCCCTGTAATGAATGGTATAACCACTTTCAGTATAGTGTTAATATTATGACAAATCAATGAATTTCCAAAATCTCCAAAAGAGTGTGAAACAAGCTAAATGAAAGCGCTATAATAGAAGGTGGAAAAGGTGGTGACTCCATGGAAAAACAATATCATTCAAAGGTGTGGGAAACCTCACTCGGAGCCGTAATCATCGATGGACCGATCGAGAGCGACGTGTTGGCCACGTATCGGCTCGATGAGGGATTGACCGCATTTCGTGAACCTGAGGACCAACACAAGGCGCTCGTCGAAATCGCTGACTTGAAAGAAGGCCGCATCATCGTGGCCCGCGTCGATGACCTCGTCATCGGTTATGTCACGTATTTATATCCGGACCCATATGAACGTTGGAGTGAAGGGAACGACCCCTATATCCTCGAGCTCGGCGCGATCGAAGTGAGCCCGCGCTTCCGTGGCCAACGGATTGGCAAGCAACTGCTCGAAGTGTCAATGATGGACTCGCATATGGATGACTTCTTGATTTTGACGACCGAATATTATTGGCACTGGGACTTGAAAGGGAGCGGGCTCTCTATCTGGGACTATCGGAAAGTGATGGAAAAGATGATGAACCACGGCGGACTCGTCTTCTTCCCGACCGATGACCCGGAGATTGCCTCGCATCCGGCCAACTGTCTCATGGCACGGATTGGCAAGAACGTCCGGCAAGAAACGATCGACCATTTCGATTCGCTCCGGCTGCGGCGCCGGTTCATGTATGACTAAGGAGGGACCTGGATGTTGATTGAACAAATGATGAACCGTCATGTCGTGACGATTCAACCGACCAACACGATCGCCCATGCGGCCAAGCTCATGCGTGATCATAAAGTGCGCCATCTCATCGTCACCAACCCGGCCCGACAAGTCGTCGGAATCGTCGGCCAGTTCGAGATGAGCGGAGCGACGAGCGTGTTCCATCCGGAGAGCGAGAGCGCCGACTTCAAAAACCCCGTTTCGAGCATCATGCGTCAAGATGTGACGACGGCACATCCGTACGACTTCTTCGAAGATGCGGCCGCTCTGTTTTATGAGTATCGCCTGACCTGCCTGCCGATTGTCGAACAAGGCAAACTCGTCGGCGTCTTGACCGAGACAGACTTATTGCGTTACTTCGTCCAATTGACGGGCGCGCTCGAGCCGAGCTCTCAGATTGAGCTCTTGGTCGAGAACACGACGGGGACGCTCGAGAAAGTGACCCGGCTCCTCGCCAAGACGAACGTCAACATCATCAACGTGTTCGTTCACCCGACGCCCGACCCGTATAAACGCATCATCTCGTTCCGCGTCCAGACGATGAATCCGCTCCGCATCATCGAACGGTTGAAACGCGAAGGTTATGACGTGCTCGGTCCGGAGATGTCCCAATGAGACCGGCCTACATATTCGGGGAGAACGAGAACTCGTACCGCTTCCATGCGGATCATCCGTTCAATCCGGTCCGCCTGGAGCTGACGACGTCCCTGCTCATCGCCTCAGGTAAACTTCAGGCCTCCGAGTGCATCGCCCCGTCCCTCGCCTCGGTCGAGTCGCTCGCGCTCGTCCATGACCTTGATTATATCGAAGCGGTTCAAGCGGCGGCGGCCGGTGAGCTGTCGACATTGAAAGCGAACAAGTTCGGCCTCGGCACTGAAGACACGCCGATTTTCCCAACCATCCATGAAGGGGCGGCCCGGCTCGTCGGGGGCACCGTTCACGCACTCGATTTGGTCGCGAGCGGTAAACTGGAGCGCGCCTTTCACGTCGGGGGCGGCCTCCATCACGGGATGAGGCGGAAAGCGTCCGGATTTTGCGTGTATAACGACGCAGCGGTTGCCATCGCCCACGTCCGTAAAGCGTACGGCAGCCGGGTCCTCTATGTCGATACTGACGCCCACCACGGAGACGGCGTACAATGGCTGTTTTATGACGATGACGATGTGATGACGTTATCCATCCACGAGACCGGCCGCTACCTGTTCCCGGGGACAGGAGCCGTCACAGAGCGCGGCAACGGGAATGGGTACGGCTATAGCTGGAACGTCCCGGTCGATGCGTTCACCCAAGACGAGTCGTTCTTGCGCTGTTACGAGACAGTGTTCCGGGAAGCGTGCGAATGGTTCAAGCCGGATATCATCGTGACGCAGAACGGGGCCGACGCTCATGCCTTTGATCCGTTGACGCACCTTGCCTCGACGATTCGGACGTTCGAACAGATTCCTCAAATCGCCTCTCGACTTGCCGACGAGTATACGGAAGGAAGACTCGTCGCCCTCGGCGGCGGCGGCTATGATTGGTATCGAACCGTACCCCGGGCTTGGGCGCAAGTGTGGGCCGGACTGACGCGCGAGGCGCCGTACAGCGGCGACATTCCGTCCGAATGGATCGAGCAGTGGCAGGACAAAGCGGATTTAGCCTTGCCGACACGCTGGGATGACCATCCGTACACGTTCCAACATATTCCCCGACGCCAACAAATTGAGGAGAAAAATTGGGAAGTGACGAAACGGGCGTTCTGGCCGTTCATTTCGAACGATCGCAAATCAATATATGTCTAAAAAAATCCCCTCGTCCGCGGAGTGACTCCGACAGGCGAGGGGATTTTTATTCAGTCTTGACGTACCGAATCGCGACGTTCGATGCGGTGCGGCAAGACAACGTTCTTCTCTTCGACTTCTTCCGCATTCAAGATTTTCGTCAAGAGACGCATGGCAACGGCACCGATGTCATACATCGGTTGGACGACCGTCGTCAATTTCGGACGAATCATCGTAGCGAGACGCGTGTTATCATGGCCGACGACTTCAAAATCGTTCGGGACCGAGAAACCGGCGTCTTGAATCGCGTGAATGACACCGAGTGCCATCTCATCCGTACCGGCGAAAATCGCTTTCGGGCAATCGTCACGTTCGAGCATCTTCTGCATCGCCTCAAGGCCTGATGCGTACGTGTAATTCCCAAGGACGACGTCACTCTCACGGAACGGGAGTCCGGCGTCGTCAAGGGCACGGCGGTAGCCAGAGAATTTCTTCTCGCCATTGATTTGTTGCTCGAGTGGACCTGTGATGAAGCCGACTTGTTTATGACCGTGGCCAATCAACATTTCGGTCGCGTCGTATGCCGCTTGCTCATAATCGATGTTGACCGCAGGGAGGTCATACCCTTGGTTGAGTGTCGCCGCGAGGACGATTGGGACCGGTGACTTCTTAAACTCGTTGACGAGGTCTTCATGCAGACGACCGCCCATGAAAATGATGCCGTCGACTTGTTTCCCGAGCAATGTGTTCAACAAATGGATCTCTTTGTCACGGTTCGAGTCCGAGTTCCCGAGGATGATGTTGTACTTGTACATCGTCGCGACGTCCTCGATTCCGCGGGCAAGGTCTGCGAAGAAGATGTTCGAGATATCTGGGACGATGACGCCGACCGTCGTCGTCTTCTTACTGGCCAGTCCACGTGCGACAGCGTTCGGACGATAGCCGAGACGGTCAATCGCATCCTGGACTTTCTTGCGGGTCGTCGGTTTGACGTTCGGGTTTCCGTTGACGACGCGTGAGACGGTTGCCATCGACACCCCGGCTTCTCGTGCGACATCATAGATGGTTACATTGTTACTATTCATTAAAACTCCTCCTACAAGCAATGATTTTCAAACGATTTTCAAAAAACGTGTCAAAAAAGGAAGACAGGTATCTGTCATCATTTTACCCTGTCTTCACGCTATATAAAACGTTTCCAATTGGAAAGCTTACTTTTTCACCAAATCAAGTTGAGGGAACTGGGCCGTTAGCCCGTCCACGAATTGATCGAACTGATCGAAATCGAGTTGTTGCTGGGCATCCGATAAGGCGATGGCCGGGTTCGGGTGTACTTCCACCATGACCCCGTCCGCTCCGACTGCAAGCGCCGCTTTGGCCGCTGGCAGTAACAAGTCGCGTCGTCCTGTCGAGTGCGTCACGTCGACCATGACCGGCAAATGCGTCTCTTGTTTCAAAATCGGGACCGCGGTGATGTCGAGCGTGTTGCGTGTCGCCCGTTCATATGTCCGGATACCGCGTTCGCACAAGATGACTTGGCTGTTGCCGCTCGCCATGATGTACTCGGCCGCATAGATGAACTCTTCAATCGTAGCCGATAAGCCACGCTTCAAGAGCACCGGTTTATCCGTCTTCCCGACTTCTTTCAGCAAGTCGAAGTTTTGCATATTGCGCGCACCGACTTGGATGATGTCCACGTATGGAAGTGCCGATTCGACCGCACCAGGCGTCATGATTTCAGAGATGACCCGTAAGTCATGACGATCTGCCGCTTGCTTCAGCAGTTTCAATCCCTCGAAGCCGAGACCTTGGAAGTCGTATGGTGAAGTACGTGGCTTGTACGCCCCGCCCCGCAAGATTTTCACTCCGGACAGCGCCAATTTCTCAGCGACGGCGTTCACTTGCTCAAACGATTCGACCGCACATGGTCCCGCAATCAGTTGCGGACGTCCATTGCCGATTTTGACATCATCGAGCGTGACGATCGTGTCTTCGGCTTGGCGTTTCCGTGAAACGAGTAGCGTCTTGTCACGGTCTTCGCCTTGCAGTTCGGCCGAAGCTTTAAACATCTCTTTGAACAGATGTTGCAAGCGAGCCGTCTCGAACGGACCCGGATTCTCTGCCGCGATGAAGTCGAGCATCTCACGTTCACGTACCGGATCGTATCGCTCCACACCTTGCAGACGTTTTACTTTTCCAATCTCAACAGCGAGTGTGCCACGGCGGCTGAACAAGTCGAGCATCTCACGATTCAACTCATCCATCTCGCGACGTAATCGATTCAACTGATCTTGTGGACTCATAATTACCCTCTCATTTCTAAGCCGTTCTTTCCAGATTCCTAATTATAACGAACTTTAATCGCTTTGTCATAGGGAAATGGGCTGACGACACAAAATCAACAAAAAAAAGCGCCCGGCTAGTCCCGGACGCGTCATCACTTATTTGTTGCCGTTTTTAAGGTCTTGCTTCAAGTTGTTCAATTCTTGTTTCGACTCATCGTCGAGCAAGTCTTTCACAGGTGCCTCGAAGTCTGACTCATAGTCTTCCGATTGGTCACGGCTGCTCGTTGTTTTTTGTTTGTTTGCAGCCGATTTCGTCGCGTTCGATTTGTTCGCGTTCGGCTTATTGTCTGATTGTTTCGGTTTGTCTGTCGACGCTTCTGACTTCGACGACTCGTTTGACTCATTTGAGGCTTTCGCTTCGTTCGAATCTTTTGCTTCGTTCGACTGCTCTTCTGAAGCCTTATCGAGTTGCTCTTTCACTTCGGCTTCCGCCTCCGCTACGAGTTGATCAGCTTTCTCCATCGCTTCTTCGATTGACAATTCGTCTTCATCGACTTGTTGTTTCAATTCAGCCGCTTCACGGGCCTTGTCTTTGACGAGGTTTAAGACCGGAGCCGCTTTATCGCTCGCTACTTTAATCCATTCGCCGACGACCGGTTCTGCTTTTTCACGAACTTCTTTCGACTTGACGGTCAATCGCTCACGCGACGTCGCCGTTTTCTCGTCGAGGTATGTCCGTACTTCACGTCCGCTCTTCGGTGATGTGAGGAGTGCTACTGCTGCACCAATCACGCCGCCGAGGACGACACCTGCTAAAAACCCACCGCTTGATTGCTGTTCATTCGTATATGTCTTGTTCTTGTCGTATGTCATCGTTACTTCCTCCTTGTGATAGTTATGATTTGATTGTATCGTCTGTCGCAATCAACCCTGGTGAAACCGTAGTCGGTTCTTGTTTACGGTCCCGACGGCCGCGACGACGTGATGGTCGTTCGTCTGAAGACGTTTCTGTTTTGTTTTTCTTAAATAATTCTACAGCGACCGATCCCCAACGTACCGCTTGGGCAATCTGCTCTTTATTCTCGTCTGCTGCTACGTGAACGGAAGAAGAAACCGTCCGTACCGACTCTGTCACTTCGTTGAGTGACGTGCCGAGCTCATCAAGGGCGTGTGCCACCGGTGCGAGCAATTCTGTTTTCTCTTCGACGTTATCCACGAGACGGTTCGTCTTATGTAAGAGCGCCGTCACTTCCATTGTGATTCCGTCTAATTGACGTTCTAAGTTTTCAGTTGTGTTGGCGACGCTGCCGAGTGTCCGATTGACGTTCGACAAGACACGTGCCAAGAAAAATACGAGTACGACAAATGCGAGTGCTGCGACGAGCCCTGCAATGCCTCCTAATGTGATTTCCATGCATCCATTCCTCCTATTCAATAATGTGGTGGTTTCATTATAGCACCATTATGACTCAAAAGATTTGTCACAACCGTTTTCGCCATCCGGTCTGATTATTCCTTTACCCGTTTTTATGTTTTCGATTACACTAAAATAGAAATAAATTTAAAAAAGTTAAAAGGGGTGTTCGTATGAGAGATCCAAGAATCACGCAACTCGCTGATGGATTAATCAATTATTCAGTCGAATTGAAACCGGGGGAACGCGTTCTTATTGAAAATTTCGGCGTCGAGGAATCGCTTGTCGAAGCGCTCGTCGAAAAGGCGTATGAGGCTGGGGGGCATCCGTTCGTCTTATTGAAAGAGAGCCGCATCTTGCGCAAACTTTATACGGGAGCGAGCCGGGAACAGCTCGAACTCATGGCCGATATCGAACGCAAACAGATGCAAGCGATGGACGCTTACATCGGCCTTCGTGCCGGTGACAACATCAACGAACTGTCAGACGTGCCGGCCGAGCAACAAAAACTCGTCGGGGCCACTCTCGGTAAAATGCATACCGAGGACCGCGTCAAAGGAACGAGATGGGTCGTGCTCCGTTATCCATCGCCGTCGATGGCACAACTCGCTGGTAAATCGACTGAGGCGTTTGAAGACTTCTACTTCAACGTCTGCACACTCGACTACGGTAAGATGGACCGGGCCATGGACGCGCTCGTCAGCCTCATGAATGAGACCGACCGTGTCACAATCAAAGGACCAGGGACGGACCTCACGTTCTCAATTAAAGACATTCCGGCCATCAAGTGTTCTGGCCAAATGAACATTCCGGACGGTGAAGTGTTCACAGCTCCGGTCAAAGATTCGATCAACGGTGTCATCACGTACAACACGCCGTCACCGTATCACGGCTTCACGTTCGAGAACGTGTCGTTGACGTTCAAAGATGGAAAGATTGTCGATGCGACAGCGAACGACACAGACCGAATCAATGAAGTGTTCAATACGGACGAAGGGGCACGTTTCGTCGGCGAGTTCGCCATCGGCGTCAACCCGTACATTCAACATCCGATGAAGGATATCTTGTTCGATGAGAAAATCGACGGCAGTTTCCACTTTACACCGGGTCAGGCGTATGATGACGCTTATAACGGCAACAACTCGTCAATCCATTGGGACCTCGTCAATATCCAACGCCCTGATTACGGCGGCGGCGAGATTTGGTTCGATGATGTCTTGATTCGTAAGGACGGGCGTTTCGTCGTCGACTCGCTCTTGCCACTCAACCCAGAGAACTTGAAATAACAAAAACAAGCGTGCCGATGACGGCACGCTTGTTTTTTCGTTACAGCTTCGTCTTTTTACCGAGCGCAGCCGACATCATCCAAATCTCTTTTTCGAGTCGTTCGATATGAGACACGAATGTGTCCTCGATGGCTTCGTCCCCGTCTTCGAAGTTCTCCATCGCGTCTTGCATCTCTTGGCGAATCTGTTTGAAGTCACTGATGACATCTTTAATCATCTGCTCGGTATCCGCGTGGCGGTCCCCTTCTTGCAACGTCGAATGTTCGAGATACTCCTTCATCGTCGCATACGGTTCGCCATCGTTCATCAATAGACGTTCCGCCACGTCATCGTACAGTTCGGCGACGAGATTATACAGTTCCTCTAATTTTTCATGATACGTGAAGAAGTGAGGCCCGCTAATGTACCAATGGTAGTTGTGCAGTTTGACGAATAAGAGGCCATAGTTGGCTACCTCTTTGTTCAATGTGTTTAATGCGCCTTGGCTTGCCATCCTTAACATCTCCTTTTCCAAATTCAGTCGCTAGTATTATTACCGTCTTAGCTCGATGTTAAACACAAAAAAAACGAACGGCATCAGCCGTTCGCTCTCGATTCACGCTTCAAGTTGGACGTGTTTCTCATATTCGCGTTGATAAGTCTGGATGTCCCCAGCCCCCATGAACAGGAGGACGGCATTGTCATGTGCCTGGAGCACTTGCGTTCCGCCGCGCTTCAACACGTTCGCGCCTTCGATGCGCGATTGCAGGTCTTCAATCGTAACTGTACCTTCTTGTTCGCGAGCCGAACCGAAGATGTCACACAAGTAAACGGCATCCGCTTCGGCTAATGCCGCAGCGAAATCATCCATGAATGATTTAAGACGCGTGTACGTGTGCGGTTGGAAGATAGCTACAACTTCACGGCCGACGTATTTTTTACGCGCCGCTTCCACTGTCGCACTGATTTCCCGTGGATGGTGGGCATAATCATCCACTAACACTTGGCTTCCGAGCGTCGATTCGCTGAAACGACGTTTCACGCCGTTGAACGTCTCGAGGCGGTCTTTGACCAACTCTTTCGGTAAGTTCTCGTAGTCACATGTCGCGATGACGGCAAGTGCGTTCAAGACGCTATGGTTCCCGTATCCTGGAATCCGGAACGTCCCATAGAAGTCGTCACGCAAATACACGTCAAACGTCGTCCCGTTATCCGTCGAGTTCACGTTCTCGGCGCGGAAGTCGTTATGAGCGCCAAAACCGTAATAGACGATTGGCACGTTCGCTTGAATGTGTTGAAGATTTTCATCATCCCCGCAAGCGATGATGCCTTTCTTCACTTGCTTGGCCATCTCTTGGAATGCGTCGATGACGTCATCGAGTCCTGAGAAGTAATCAGAATGATCAAAGTCGATGTTCGTCATGATGGCATAGTCCGGACGATAGTATAAGAAGTGACGCTTATACTCACAAGCCTCGAAGACGAAGTTTTTCGAGTCTTCGACACCTTCACCCGTACCATCGCCAATCAAGAATGATGTCGGCTCGATGCCACGCATGACGTGGGCCAACAGACCTGTCGTCGATGTTTTCCCGTGAGATCCAGTGATGGCGACACTCGTGTAGTGGTCAGCCAACTCGCCTAGAAACTCATAGTACTTGTATATCGTCAATCCGAGTTCGCGTGCCCGAACAACTTCAGGGTGATCGTCTGTGAAGGCGTTACCTTGGACGACGATTTGCCCTTCAGTAATGTTTTCAGGGTCAAACGGAAGGATTTCAATTCCTTTACGGTTCAATGCTTCTTCAGTAAAAAATGCTTTGTCAACGTCCGAACCTCGGACCTCATTATTCATGTCATTTAAAATTTGAGCTAAAGGACTCATGCCCGTTCCTTTAATTCCGACGAAGTGATAACGGTTCATCTGTAAATAGCCCCCCTAATTCATTGCGGTCTGTTTCAAAAATGCGACAAACCTTTGTCATTATAGCAAAACTACCGGAGTCATGCTATTACAGATTATTGTTTTTTTTAGCCAATCGGCGACTCTTGTACATCGCCATCCGGTCTTGCGGCGTCATCATGACGTTGAGCGGAGGGCCATCCGCTTTGTATGACACGCCCATGGCGGGCGTCAATGTTTCTTCATCAGGCACATCGACCGGTTCGTCCGACTGTAATGTTTTCGCAACATCCTCAACAATCGGTGCCACCGTCTCGACCGATGCTTCAGTCGGCAACGATGGTTCGGTCACATCTTGTTTTTCTTCACGAACGGCAATCTTTGACGATTTCAAATCGGTCGACCCCATGAAGACCGAGGCAAATCCGCTCTCTACAATCGAGACTTCCCCGAGGAGCGGTTTTGTATCTGATTCATCCGGCTCATCTTCCAAGACGGTCGGACTCTCGTCAATTGGTTGCGATGTTTCCGCGGAAATAATTGACGCTTCGATTGGTGAATCTGTTTGCTCGGCCACCATTTCCTCAAGCGTCTCCGCTACTGGCGCTTCGTCCGCTGTGACATCAAAGTCAGACTGTGGTGTCATCGCTTCGTCCGTGTCCGGCGCCGATTCATCAACCGACTCCATCACCGGTTCATCTACTGATTCGATCACCGATTCGTCTACTGATTCAACAACGGATTCGTCTACTGACTCCATCACCGATTCATCTACAGAATCAATTACCGGTTCGTTCTCAGGCTCAGGCGTTACGCTTGGTGGCACCGCCTCTGACATTTCCTCAACTGGGACGGCCACTCGCTTCGCTTGGCGCATCGCTGAATCGTCTCGCGTCTCCGGAGAATGTTCAGTCGGCAAGATGATTTTCGGTTTCGGTCGGGCGTATCCATAAATCGGAGACGGTACATCCGACGGCACAAATTCATCCTTCGGCTCGGGCTTCGGTGCAGGCGCACCTTTCTTCCCTTCTTGGGATAGTTCGCGTCGAATTCGGTCTGCTTGCTGTTTTAATGAACGTTCATATGCATCCATACTTGATTCCTCGCTTTTTCACTCAATCCTATTTAGCAAAAAATCGGTCGAGTTTAGCGACCGATTTCAAATGCTTTACCTACTTCATATTCGTCATCTAATACGAGAATTCCTTTTTCTTGCGGTGCATCAGGCAAGTTCAATTCACGCGCCGAACAAATCATCCCGTGTGAGCTCTCACCACGTAATTTAGACGGGCGAATGATCAAACCTGATGGCATGACTGCACCCGGTTTCGCGACGACGACTTTTTGGCCGGCCGCAACGTTCGGTGCGCCACAGACGATTTGGACCATACCTTGGTCAGTCTCGACCTGACAAATCGACAATTTATCGGCATCCGGGTGTTTCTCAGCTTCTTTGACATAGCCGACGACGAATTTCGGGGTAAAGTCCACGCCCGACAACTCGGCTTCGATATTTTGTTTGCGCAAGATGACACCGAGCGTCTCAATCAATTCGGCCGTCAATTCGACCGGTCCATGCCAATCGCTGACATCAAAATAGTTGCTCGCGTTGAACACGTTGTAGCCATTGACTTTCCCTGTCGTCGACTTAACGATGGCGACATCGTCTTTCCGTTCAACAACTTGATGATGGCGATCGCCTTCTCTTAACAGGACCATGAGGACATCGCCGATTCCTTCACGGTTATAAAAAGCATTGATTTGCATACGTAAAAACGCCCCTTCTTTCAAACTAGACACAAATAGTTTAGCAGATTATGCGTCGGTTGGTGGGTTCTTTTTTCCGACAATGAAAATTGGCTCGAGTACGCCAGCCTCATAATGGAAAGAAAGAGCCGTCACCGGAATCCGACCGTTCGTGAAAAAGTCGAACATGAGCTGCTGCATCGCATCATAACCCTGATCGTTGCGGATGTCCGCGATGATCATCACGTCCTGGTGCGGTACCCCGACGAGCATATCGCCTTCGATACGGCGCTCCATGACCCGCAAGAACTCATCATTTAAAATCCGTGACGCTTCATACCCGTCCCGAGCAGCCAGAAAATAGAACGTATTCCCGGCCACGGTATCTTCTTTTAAATCGGTCGGCAACTTCTTGACGTTGTCTCGTGCCAATTCGTCAAGACGCGTCAAAGGCATCCCGTCCAAATGCCGCTCTTCGATCAAGCGATAGCCGTTGCCCAAATCGAGTGCATAAAAGACAGCCGTCTCAGCTGTATGTGGCGTCATCGCGAGTGCTTCCCCACGCTTCGTCTCCGTCGAGAACGAGGCCGAACGGATGACGGGATAAATGTTCGCTTCATTGCCAGCGAGTGTGACCGCATCGTCGGCCGAGAGCGCTGTCTCGATGTAGTCGACGACCTCTTCAATGGCGACTTCTCCCCGGACTTTCGCTTTCGCTACGAGCGGGGCGAGACGGATGTTGACGCCGAACCGGTCCGTGGACCGCTCGATGCGCAACACCTCGTTCTCACGGTCATACGAGGTCCGGTACCCTTCCGTAAACCGGCGTTCGAGATGGCGACGTAATTCATTCCGTTCCATCTAGCTCACCCTAACCCATGAAGGAAGGCTTCGACTTGCTCAGGCGTCTTCCGTTCGCGTCCGACATAGCGGTCGACTTCTTGTCCGCCGTTGAAAGCGACGAAGCTTGGAATCCCGAAAATGTCGAGTTCTTGAGCAAGCTCCATCCATTCATCACGATCGACGTAATAAAATGACCAGTCTGAGAACTTCGCTTCAATGTCCGGCATGAATGGGTCGAGGAAACGGCAATCGCCGCACCACGTTGCTGAAAACATGAGGACGCTCTTCCCTTGTTTCGCTGCTGTATATTCGTTCATCGTTGTCAGTTGTTTCATCTTCACCACTCCTGTTCTTTTTTCCTCATTCATGATAGCATAAGTCCGTTGTCACATTCCGCTCTCGTGTTTTATGATAGTCGGGAGTGAAGACTACGTGAAAAAGGTGAAGTCATGACAAAATGGACACGCGAACAGTTGAATCCAGAAATGAAGCATCCACTTGAACAACTCGTCGGCGTCATCGGCATGTTGGCGATTCTGCGCTACGGTTATTTGTTTATCGATACGGACAAATCACGAGGCGAGATTTTCATTTGGCTCGTCGTCGGATTCGCCGTGATTTACATACTTGAACGCGTCGTCAAGCGTCTTGTGCGCAGGCTGCCCATCATTCGAAAACGTTTTTTACTCCCCGTTTATGCCGTCCTGCTCGTACTATTCCTCGCGAGCTTCCGCGTCCCGCGGGAAACGGTCGAAATCGTCCGGAATTTTTTCGGGTGGTGAACGAAAGAGAGCGTCCCGCTTATTTGCCGGGACGCTCTCTTTCGTATGTTCAATATTCGATTTTCATGTCGTTCGGTCGAATCCGGTTCATCCGGACCAACACTTGATAGACGGCGTAGCTGAGCACCGCTGGCCCGACGATTAAAAAGCCGAAGACGACGATGAACGTATACCAACTGAAGCCCATCGTTTCGAGCATGACGATCGGTCCGACGAGTCCACTTGTTCCCATGCCAGCGCCTGCCGCGACGCTATCGAGTTCAAACAACAGAATCGCAATCGGCGCGAGCACGGCGCCGGCCACGGTCGGCGGCAACAGAATCCATGGGTTTTTGACAATATTGCCGACTTGGAGCATAGATGTACCGATGCCTTGGGCGATGGCGCCTCCGATGCCATTGTCCCGATAGCTCGTGATGGCAAACCCGACCATTTGGGCAGCACACCCGACCGTCGCCGCGCCGGCGGCAATCCCGCTCAAACCGAGCATGAGGGCGATGGCCGCGCTCGAGATCGGAGCCGTGAGGGCGAGCCCCATCAACGTCGCGACGACGACTCCCATGAACAGTGGTTGTTGTTCCGTTCCCCATTCGATCCATGTGCCGAGCTGTGTCATGAACAACCCGACGTATTTACCGATATAGGTCGCACTCAAATAACCGATGCCGATCGTCGTGAACGGCGTGACCAAAATATCGAGTTTCGTCGACTTCGAGACGAGCTTGGCGACTTCGACGGCGAGCAACGTCGCCACATAACTGCCGGCTGGTCCGAACTCATAGCCGAACGCCCCGACGACGAGTGCCGAGAACAAGATGAGTGGTGGTGCCTGGAGCGCATAGGCGATGGCGATTCCGATGGCAGGCCCGGTCAAGCCGATGGCCACGTCACCAATTTCGATGAGCGTCGAACCAAATCCAGACAGGTTCGTCTCGAGCAACTGTCCTCCGGCCGTCTTCATAATCAAGCCGATAATGAGCGTACTGAATAATCCGAGTGCCATATAACTGAGAGCCGTCACGAAATAGAGCGACGGACTGAGCGTAATCCCTTTTTTCTTAAGCATGGAAATTCCTCATTTCTGTCTTGTCAGTCGTAAAGTTCCTGTCTTCACACTTTTATCAGTATAAACGTTTCTCGTGAAATTTCAATATGAAAAAAACGCCACTCCACGAGTGACGTTCTTCGTTCAATTAGCGTGAAGCCCGGAGCGTCTCCATCGTCGAGCGATCGAGTCGTTTGACGAGTGCCTTCAGGAGCGCTTTCGCCGCGTCGTAGTCGTCCGTATGCAAAATCGAGGCATGCGTGTGGATATAACGCGCCGCGACACCGATGACGGCCGTCGGCACCCCTTCCCCGCTCATGTGGATGCGACCCGCATCCGTGCCACCTGGCGAGACGAAATACTGGGTCTTAATGTTTTCATCAGATGCCGTATCGAGCAGGAAGTCACGCATCTCAGGAGACATGACCATGACTCGATCGAGGATACGAATGAGTGCCCCTTCCCCGAGCTGTCCGAACTCTGTCTTATTGCCTGATGCATCGTTGGCTGGTGATGCGTCGAGGACGAGCGCGACATCCGGACGAATCATTTCGGCTGCTGTTTGGGCACCACGGAGACCGACTTCTTCTTGTACGGTCGCCCCGGCGAACAAGATGTTCGGGTGATCGGCTTTTGTCGTCTCTTCGAGCAACTCGACGGCGAGCCCGACGCCGTAGCGGTTGTCCCATGCCTTGGCCATAATTTTTTTCGGATGTTTGAGCGGCGTGAACTCGCTCGTCGGCACAGCCGGTAGACCCGGACGTACGCCCCACGATTCGGCCTCTTCTTTCGTATCGGCCCCGATATCGATAAACATTTGCTTCATGTCCATCGGCTTGTTCATCGCCTCCGGTCCAAGCAAGTGCGGCGGCGTCGATGCGACGACCCCTGGAATCAATCCATCGGCCGTAACGATGTCAAATCGTTGTGCCATGAGCACTTGGCTCCACCATCCGCCGAGCGGTTGTATGTACAGCATCCCGTTTTCTGTGATCCGGGTGACCATGAACGCGACTTCGTCCATATGTCCAGCGACCATGATGCGTGGGCCCGCCTCGTCCCCGACCCGTTTCCCAAAGATTGAGCCGATGCCATCCGTCATGACTTCATCGACGTGCGGTGTGATTCGGTCACGAACAAACCGGCGGACCTCTGATTCAAACCCGGGCGCGCCCGGAAGCTCTGTCAACGTCTTGAATAAGTCTCTCGTTTTTTGTTCCATTTCCATCCATCCCTTCAACCGTTCTTGTATCATTATATACAGAACTTTTCGACAGATGCGAATGGTTTTCGTTCCAATGGGGTACAGGTTTTGGTACGATGTACATGATAGCCATAGTTCAAGGGGAGGTAGTCATATGAAGAAAAGATATTGGTTAGTTGGAATCGGGGTTGCCATCGCAGCCGCACTTATGACGAAAAAAGTGTTAGATGAACGAAGCTTATCGGCCGAGGATGCGCTTGAGTACACGAAGCGTGCATTTTCAGCCAAAGGTCACGTCCAAGGGGCATGGATCTCGGCATCACCTGAGATTTATACGTATGACGGACGCGAGTACGACGTCTTCAAAGGCGGCATCTCGGTTCTCGAGAACGACGAAGAGAAGACGTACCAATTCACAGTCGATTCAGAGACTGGCGCTCTACTTGAATATGCATGAGATGAGGTCGGCGAATATTTTCGCCGACTTTTTTTGTTTAATTCACCCAAAAGAGTGGAAAATTGAATATGGTACTTTTCAAACTCAAAAAGGAGTGATCCCACGTGAAGAAACTGATCGGTGAAGCAAACGAGCTCGTGTCACAAATGGTCGAAGGTATGGTCCACGCCCACCCTGAACTGTACGGTCGTGTGGAAGGATTCAATGTCATCTGTCGTGCCGACGGGGCCAAGTCCGGGAAAGTCGGACTCGTCTCAGGTGGAGGGAGCGGTCACGAACCAGCGCACGCCGGTTATGTAGGCGATGGGATGCTCGATGCCGCCGTATGCGGTGAAGTGTTCACGTCCCCGACGCCGGACATGGTGCTCGAAGGCATCAAAGCGGCCGATGGCGGCAATGGCGTATTGCTCGTCGTCAAAAATTACGCAGGTGACGTCATGAACTTCGAACTCGCCGCCGAGCTCGCGGACGCCGAAGGGATTAAAGTCGATCACGTCGTCGTCGCCGACGATGTCGCTATCACGAACAAAGAAGACCGTCGCGGTGTCGCCGGTACCGTGTTCGTCCACAAGATTGCCGGTGCAGCCGCAGCGAGCGGGAAATCACTCGACGAAGTGAAAGCGCTTGCAGAGAAAGTCGCGGCCAATGTCCGCTCAATGGGGATGGCCGTCGAACCTTGCTATATGCCGGTGAGCGGTAAACCTGGATTCGATTTGAACGAAGAAGAAATGGAAATTGGAATCGGGATTCACGGCGAACGCGGCGTCGAACGGAAACCGACGACGAACGTCGATGCGATCGTCGACGATTTACTCGATCATTTGAAAAAAGAAGTCAGCCCCGGCGAAGTCGCCGTCATGGTCAACGGTATGGGCGGAACGCCTCTATCTGAACTGTACGTGACGTATCACTTCGTCGCGAAAAAATTGGAAGATGCCGGCTATTCATTGAAACGAAAATACGTCGGCAACTATATGACGTCACTCGAGATGCACGGCTTCTCGATCACTCTCTTGCCGCTCGATGAAGAGTTGACGGGCTATCTCGATGCACCATCGGCGGCACTCGGTTTCAAACTCTAATCTACGAATGAGGTGTTCATGCAATGTTGACGATTGAAGGATTCAAGCAAGCATTACGGCACGCCCAATCAGAGATTGAGGCGAACAAGGATACATTGACCGATCTCGACCGCGCCATCGGCGACGGAGATCACGGCATCAATATGTCGCGTGGCTTTGAAGCGGTCGTCGCTGTCCTCGATGATGACTACGCAACTCTCGGCGACTTGAGTAAAAAAGTCGGGATGACGCTCATGTCGAAAGTCGGTGGCGCAGCCGGTCCACTTTACGGTTCCGCCTTCGTCAAGGCAGCGCCTAAGTTTGGTGACGCGACCGAAGCCGATTTCAATCTCGTCAAAGAAGCGCTCGTCGAAGCAGCGACAGCGATCAAGGCGCGCGGGAAATCGGAAGTTGGCCAAAAGACGATGGTCGATGTGTGGGACCCGTTCTTGAGTGACTTGAACGAGTCCGACGACTTTGACGCGAAACTTGATCAACTCGTCGGTGCGACCGAGGATATGGTCGCCACGAAAGGACGGGCGTCTTATTTCGGTGAGAACTCTCGCGGCACCGTCGACCCGGGGGCACTCTCGAGTTCAATCGTCTTAAAAGCGATTATGAAGGAGGTTGAGTGATATCGTAGAGCTCATCATCGTATCCCATAGCGCCAAAATCGCTGAAGGGATTCAAGACTTGATGAAAGAGATGGCCCCATCCGTTCCGATTCATTTAGCGAGCGGGCTTGAAGACGGTAGCATCGGGACTGATGTGACCCGAATCCTTGAGGCCATCGAAGCCGTCGACAAAGAGGCACTCATCTTATCGGATATCGGTTCGGCCACGATGAACGCCGAACTGGCCGTCGATATGTATGAAGGCGAGAAGACCATCCAGTTTTATGACGGTCCAATCGTCGAGAGCGCCTTCGTCGCTTCCGTTTCAGCCGGTAACGGCATGGACGTTGCTCAAATCGTCGAACAGTTAAAAATGGCATAAAAAAAGAGCCTCGCGGCTCTTTTTTTTAACGTGGGTTATCGTTTTTCTCGTAAATCGGGTTCATGTATTCAGTCGTCGAGTAGAAACGTGGCACGACAACGAACAAGATGACAGCCGGGATTGCGATCAAGAGTAACAAGATCAACACAGGCAACCAATAGACGATTTGTTGTCCGAGCATGTCGATGTTTGCGTCTGCAAATTCAGTCGCGCCTTCGACTTCTGCAAGGTCAGCTGTTGCGAGGATTTTGTTGTCCGTCGCATCATAGTAATGGAACTCCGTCTTACGTGTGATGAAGATGCCGTCACGGACCGTATCAATTTCAACGACCGCCGCGATGACTTCGTTGCCATTCGAGTGACGGAGCGTCTCTTCTTTTACGATTTCAGCCGTTCCTTCTTTGTAATCATAGTGCGTGGCCTTCAAATCCTCTTCAAGGGCGTCCAAAAACGCCTCATTTGCCGAGGTATTAAGTGGTGCGATTGTTAGAATGAAGATTAGTGCAAGCAGGCTTGCCCATGCTTTTTTCAACATCCCCATGTTCCCCCTTCTCTAATTCCAGTTTAGCGTCATTCCTATTGTACCAAGAAGAAAGAAAAAAGTGTGAAGAAAATGCTATTAAAATAAGAAAAAAGCGTGTCAAATTTTCGGGCGGAACGCGGCCTCCATCCGATAAATCGGTTGTCCCATGGCGCTGAAGCGCTCTTCGTACTCGGTACGGACGTTATCTGCCGGTTCGTTCGCGTGAAGATCAAGTGAAATATCTGTGAAGTACATGCCGTATTGACTCATGCTTTCGAGTGAATATTCGAACAGTGCGCGGTTATCCGTCTTGAAGTGAATCTCGCCTCCGCGTGGCAACACAGCCTCGTACGTGGCGAGGAATGTCTTATACGTCAAACGACGTTTCGCATGTCGGGTCTTCGGCCATGGATCTGAGAAGTTCAAATAGACGCGGTCGACTTCGCCGGCTTCGAAATAGTCGACGAGTTGCTTGGCATCCACAGTCAAGACGCGGACGTTCGGCATCGGCGTTTCGACGAGCTTTTGCACGATCGACACGGCGACGCTCTCGAACAACTCGATAGCGATGAAGTTGACGTCCGGGAACTGCTGGGCCATCCCTAAAATGAATTGCCCTTTCCCCGACCCGACTTCGATGAAGAGCGGATTGTCGTTCTTAAATTCTGATTTCCAGTTCCCTTTTAACGTTTCGGGATGAGTGATAAAGACGTGTTCTTGAGCTTCCATGTATTCTTTAGCCCAAGGCTTGTGACGTAAACGCATGTTTTTCCAACCTTTCGTTCAAGAAATGTTCAAGTTTCAGCTGACTAGCCGCTTCGCGCGAGCAGTCCCCTTGCGATTATACACGAAATCATTGTTTAATGAACATGAATCATCCTTCACAAGGAGGTTATATCGATGAGCACGTTAGATCAATTTCTTATTTTTTACGCGGCTCCGTTGACGTTCTTCGGCGCCGTCATCGCGACGTTCGTATGGGCGTATTTTATGAAACCTGATGATGTCTGATGCATATGGAAAGGGATGGCTCACACTCGTGATCCATCCCTTTTTTCATTGTGTCCGTTCCTCTGCTTCATCGAGCAATTCCCGGAGCACGGTCAATCCTTCTGCGCGGGCGATGCCGTTCTGTTCACCATATAAGGTCAGAACCGTCTGGGCAATCGCATACCAGTGCATTCGATAGTGTAACTCGGAGGTGAAACGGATGCCGTAATGACTGAACCACGTCTCCCAGTCCACCTCGTCGACGTAGCTGTAGACGACCATGGCCAAATCAAAAGCACGGTCGGCGATGATAGCGTCATCCCAGTCGGTCAAATATAACAGACCGGTCTCATCCTCAATCCAATTGTTATGGTTCAAGTCTGAATGGCAGACGACGAGTTCACGTTCGTCATCAATCGGCTGATGGACCGACAACCAACGAATTGCCTCATCAATCGTCACGTCTGCCTCGTCTTGCTCGTAAGCGGCACATTGCCGGAGCAACAGTGAGGACGTGACCGGTGTATGATTCAACTGCTGCAACATGAATAATAGTTCTTTCGAATGATGAATCTTCCCAAGCTGTGCCGCCACATCAGCCCGTTTCATATCGGCTGGCGAGAGCTCACGACCTTCGATGAACTGTTGGGCACTGAGGACGTCACCGTTAAACATCCGTTTCGTCCACAGCAATTTGGGGACGATGCCTTCGGCGGAAAGAATGGCTAAAAACGGGGACGAATTTCGTTTGACAAAGATTTTTTGTTGGCGCGTCGTCGCTACGTACGCTTCGCCTGTAATCCCGCCTGCGGAAGCCACCGTCCACTCTTCACCGAGCGCACCGATTATATCTGAATACATATTCATCACGCTCAAATCTCATTAAGAATTACAAAGATACAATCACCATATTAACACGCGATAATCGTCATTGACAACGACTCGACTTGAATCTGACTCGGATTTCGTTCAATCGGGACGAGGCTAGCCGTTTCCCCTTGAACATACACGTTCCAGTCCCCTTCCGCTTGGAACGTCACATCGTGGAATGTCCCGTTCAAATAGACGCGAACGCGTTGCCAGGCGTCATAAGAATGGCTCGCCGTCAGCTCGTAGGCAATCACGCCCGGGGGCGACGGAAGGAACTTGAACTGCTCGATGACTTTCTGCCGGGTGTCGTAGCGGAAACATGTGTGACGGCGCCGCAGTTTAAGGAGCGTCTTCACGAACTCGACCTCGCTTTGGCGTTCGTCACGCAAGTCCCAATCGAAATGATTGATGCGGTCCGGCGCATTATAGCTGTTCTCGACCCCTTGTTTCGTCCGGCCGAACTCTTGACCGGCGTGGAGGAATGGGACGCCTTGCGATGTGATGACGATGGCCGTGGCGAACCGTTGCATCCGCAACCGCATCGTCTCGTCCATATCCTCACACGATAACAGCAATTTATCGTACGTCGTATAATTGTCATGCGCTTCTACGTAGTTAATCGTGTATTGCGGGCTCGGGAAGCGCCCGACGGTGACATTCGGGATTTGAACTGCCCCAGTGATACATTCGCGCAGCTCCCACTCCCGCCATTCGTTCCCGGAGACGAATCCACGCTCCCGGTCGTTGAACGTCGACCCTTTCAAAGCGTCTCGCATCATGTCATTGAAATGACCGATTCGGGGCATGAAGGCCGCGTTATGTGACGAGGCTTTCAATGACGGGCTGAGAGGCGTTGCTAAGTCCCACCCTTCCCCGTAAATCAAAATCGAGCGGTCGATTTTATCGAGTGAGGCCCGAATTTGATTCATCGTCTCGACGTCATGAATGCCCATTAAGTCGAATCGGAAGCCGTCAACGTGATACGTCTCGGCAAAATACGTCACACAATCGACGATCATCCGCCGCATCATATATCGCTCCGACGCCGTGTCGTTTCCGACCCCAGTCCCGTTCGCGACCGTCCCGTCATGTTCGTAACGGAAATAGTAGTACGGCACGAGTGCTTCGAGCGATGATTGTTCTCGAATGAAGATATGGTTCATGACGACGTCTACGACGACGCGCATGTCATGGCGGTGCAAGGTATCGACCATCTCGGCATACTCGAGGATACGCGATAGCGGCTCGTCCGGTTGCGAGGCATAGCTACCCTCCAAACCGAACCAGTGAATCGGGTCGTAGCCCCAGTTGTATGGCATCCGGGTCGCCTCGTCGACGCTGCCAAAATCATGGACCGGCAATAACTGCAGGTGGGTGATCCCGAACTCTTTCAAATAATCGAAGCCGGCACTGTTCCCTGCGCGCGTTTTCAGCCCGGTCTCGATGATACTGGCATATAGCCCTTGCCATCGACTCGTCGAGGCTGGGTGGCTCGTGAAATCACGAATATGCAGTTCATAGATGACGGCATCTGTCGCTTTGCGGAGAGGCGGGCGTTCTGCCGGCTCCACGTGCTCAGCGACGGCTGTCTCAACATCGATCAATACGCCAAATTCGCCATTTAGGCTGACGGCTTTGGCGTAAGGATCGACGACCTCGTTCGTTTCGACAGGTGTCTTGACGTACAGTCGATAAAAATAGCCTTCGTACAGTCTAGGAACATCGGCATGCCAGACGCCTCGACCGCTCCGAGACATGCGAAACCGTTCAATCTCACGATGCGTTTCGGGATCATGGATGACGAACCAAATCGAAAACGCGACGGGCGACCAGACATATGCCTCAATCGATTGCCCGGAAAATGAAAGGCCGAGCGGTCCGTCATAGGCATAGCGACGTTCAAACTCGTCCGTATGCACAATTTCGCGGGGCACGACGACAATCGTCTTATGTCCAGGGTGAAACACGGTATAGACCGCTTCGAGCGTAACCGGGCGCGTCAATTGGATATCTCGTTCAATCGTACCCGCCTCTGTCGTCCATTCATTGAGCACCACATAATCGACCGGTCGACCGTTTTGTTCGATTTGTACCGGTACGGATTCATATTTGGCAATGACCTCGAGTCGAATCGTCTCGAATGAGAGCAAGGAAGCCCGTTCAATCGTCACATGAGACGTCGTTTGCTGATTTGGTGTGTGATGCATACACGTTCCATCCTCTCCTACCTACTGGTCCAAAAATTGTCGAAACGGCATCTGGGCTGTCGCATCTAGTAGTTTCGCCACATCTCGAATTTGTTGGGCTTTGACGATCGGCGCCCTCGTGTTCACTTGTTTCATCCACGGTTCATAATCCGCGCGTGAGATGAACTGAGTCGACCGAATTTCAGGCACATGATCGAAATAGCCTTGTGGGGCCACCGTCACTTTTTGGATGACCCCGTCATAGGACGGAAGAAACTGTCGAACGATTTCTTCGGTGCGCGTCAACGCGATGAGCGGGTTGACTACACGTTTATTTTCCCCTTTGAGCGGTTGATGAATCCACGTCTTCTGCTTCGATATGTGATAGATGCTGCGGTCGCCGTCGAGCCATTCGACCAGGTAAATATGCGATGGTCCGATGATGAGGTGGCTCAGTTCGACCGTCGCCCCGTTCCATTCGACGACCGGACGATACATGAAGAAATGTTGATCGTTCCATTCGGATACCATCTTGCGATATCCGTATTCTCGCAAAAACGGCAATAACGGGACGTCCGCCTCGGTCGCCCCTTCACAGGCGTACTGCAATTTTTGGATATGACGGCGGTTTGTGAGCAGTGTCTGGAACTGTGACTCCGAGAGCGGCGTCGGTTCGAGCTCGATGCGTTCCGTACGGCGCCAAAATTTCCACCACGGGTTCACAAACTCCATGATTTCGGGCGGATTCAACCGATTGGAATCGTGGAGACGACGCATGCGCGCGACGTCGGATTCGACATACTCTTGAAAGCGATTGAATTGGTCGAGCATGTTTCGTTCATATTTAGATGTTACGTCAAAAATTTTAATCGGGATCGCCATGTGTCCTCCTCTGACCGCTTTAACGGAAATGCTTCGACTGCCTCATAGGCAGGGGTGTGACTCGGGTTGATTTGATAAAGGACGACCGCTTCAACCGATTCCTCGATGGTGAACGTCGGGGCGATGTACGGGATGCGTGTGCCCGTGTCCCACTTTTTTGCGAGTGTGACATGTGGGACGAACGGTTTACGGTCGAGTGCCGGAATCTCTTCGGCTAACTTGCGTCGAAGCGTCCCGGTGAGTGTCGTCAACTCCACGGACGGTTCCGGGACGATCGTCAAGACACGCGGACGATCCGGTCTCCCGAAGTGGTCGATTTGCTGGAACGTCAGCGCGAACGGGGCCGTCGGCGTTGTCACTTCACGTGTGAGTTCTTTCACTGCCTCGACTTCATCATCGTCCAATGAACCGAGAAACTGAAGTGTCAAATGAAATTCCTCCGGACGATACGTCCGACGATACGAATAAAACGGCAAGATGTCCTGCTGTACGTGTTCGAACGTGTCGTCCTCGATCGGTAGCGCCAAAAAGTAATGTGTCGACATGACCATCATCCTTTCACTCGAAAACGTCTCAGTCCAAAGAAAAGGACCGCGCCAATGATGCTGACCACCGTGTACATCCAAAATACACCGATGATGCTGTTATATTCAATGATAAATCCACTGAGGAGGTTGAATCCGGCCGTCGCTAGTCCTGACGTGATGGCCATATAGACGCCAATCGCCGTCGAGACGACGTTGCGGCTGACAAGGCTGCGGACAAATTGAAGTGCGACCGGAATCAATAATCCGACGACCAGTCCTTGAACGATGGCAAGAATCCAAACGACCCAAATCGGGGGCTCAAGTGCTAACCAGCCGTTGCGAAGCGCAGAAATCAAGGCGGCTCCCGCCAGCACGTTGACCGTACCTAGACGTGAGACGATTTGGTACGCCACTTTCATGAATGGAATTTCGCATAATACCGCGACAAGGAACAGTGTCCCGACGAGCGTCGTCGAGCCTCCGATGCTCGTCACATAAATTCCGAAGTAATAGTTATTCGCGTAAATCGGGCCGAAGACGAGCATGCCCCCAATCAAAAAGGCGATGAACGGCCCATTCCAGACGGCCGACCATTGGAACGGTGCCGTCGTGTGCACTTGCTTCGGTTCCTGTTCAGATACGCTCCGCACGAACAGCGTACCGATTGCCAGCATGACCGCGCTGAGTAAAAACGTACTCGCGAGGCCCCATGTCGTGTCCGAGATGCGACCCATGACGAACACCGCAATCGCAAATCCGGCCGATCCGAACAGCCGGATGGCCCCGTAGTCGATTTTGGCGCGTGACGTATACTCGAGTGTCATCATATCGACGAGCGGGATGTGTGCACATTGGAAGATGGACCAGGCGATCATCAATATAATAATCCATACGTAAGACGTCGCGAACAAGAACGTGAGCGATAAGGCAGCCGCCCCGAGCATCGCAATAATCAACCAAGCCCGAACCCGCCCCGTTCGGTCGGCGAGCATGCCCCATAGCGGTTGGACACCGATTGAGAGGATCGGCATGATGGCGACGATTGTTCCGACCTGACCTGGAGACAAATCAAAACGTGACTGCGAGAAGAAAAGCGTCATGTAAGGAATGAGGGCTCCTTGGGCAAAGAAAATGGCGACGTAAATCGATTGAAACGATATTTTTTGTTGGTTCACAGTAAACTTCCTTCCTAACAGACAGAGAGCCGACCGAATCAGTCAGCTCTCACGGGTCATTATTTAGCGAGCTCATAAATCGCTTCCGCATAGATGGCGGCGGCGCGAAGTAAATCTTCAATTTCCATGTATTCATCGACTTGGTGGGCGACGTCTTTCGCTCCAGGGAACAGCGCCCCAAAAGCGACACCAGCCTCGAGCGAGCGCGCATACGTCCCTCCGCCAATGGCCATCAAGTGCGCTGACTCGCCGGTCTGACGCTCATAGACGCCTGCCAACGTTTTCACGAGCGGATGGTCTTCGGCCACATGGTGCGGCGGCATATGATGACGCGTCGACAGTTCGAACCCGAACGACAAGGCGATTTCTTTCAAGTTTTGCAACCGTTCCTCGAATTTCGCGGTGTATGGATAACGGATATTCACCGTCGCCGTCCGTTCGTCCCCTTGATAGCGGAACACACCACCGTTAATCGTCAAATCGCCCGTCTCATCACTCGCTTCGATACCGAGTGAAATCCCGCGTGAATCGGCGAACACGTGACGAATGAACTCGATGTAGCGCTCTCCTTGAATGTCGAGCGGGAGCGTCAACAAGAAGCCGGCGAGGACGTAGGCCGCGTTGACTCCGTTATCTGGTTCCATGGCGTGGGCGGCCACACCTTTCATCGTGAACGTATACGTCCCTTGGTCCCATGTGCACGTGCCGTCCGCTTCATATTTTTCGAGATACGCTTCAAACTTTTCTTCGAGAACGTCTTCTGTCTCGAGTACCGCTGTCGCAAAGTCCGGGACCATGTTCGGCCGTTCTCCGCTCACGAACGAGACCAAGTGATGTTTCGAGCCTGGCACCCGTTGAATTGGGAGCTGCTTCAAGACGCCATCGTATAGCCCCTTTTCAGCATTGATAATTGGAAAGTCAGCGTCCGGTGCGAAGCCATATGTCGGCATCGCCTCTTGTTTGAAGTATTCGCGGACACAACGCCATTCGCTCTCCTCGTCGCAACCTGCAATCAGGCGGACGCGTTTCGATAGCGGCAATCCAAGTTCCTTCACGATGCGCAGTCCGTAATAAGCAGCCATCGTCGGTCCTTTATCGTCATTGCTGCCACGGGCGAATATTTTCCCGTCGGCGATGGTAGGATTGAACGCCCCATACGTCCATCCCTCCCCAGCCGGCACCACGTCTAAGTGACAGAGGATGCCAACGATTTCTTCCCCTGACCCGTATTCTAAATGCCCCGCGTATCCGGCGACGTCTTTCGTAGCGAACCCGTCTCGCTCTCCGAGTGCAAACATGTAATCGAGAGCTCGGCGGACTTCAGGTCCAAACGGTTCGTTCGGGCCGGTCTTCGTCTCATCAAGCACGCTTGGGATTTGCAATAACCCTGTTAAATCTTCTAAAAATGCGTCTTTTCGTGCGTCGACTTCTTGTCTCCAATTCATATGGATCTCCCCTTTGCGAATGTTCTCTCCCTTATTAGTATATCCAAATGTTAGAAAGACGAACATTCATTTCGAAAATATTTTTTCGTTCGTCTTTTAGCCTTTTGTCTACGTCTTTACATATCCTTCATTCGATATTTACGTTCATAATCGTTTCTTTACATTTCGATTGTTCGTTCTTTTCTCTTGCAATTCTATGCAGGAGCGGTATACTAAAGGTGTAATTTTAGAAAATAACAATTTCATATTTCATTTGTCGTCCGTAGGTTTTGTCTTTCATCATTCTACGCATTGGGAGGTTATCCAATGAAAGGTTCAACAGATCGTATGCTAACCCGCATCAAGTCCATTTATTTGTTCATTAACGAAAGGGAATGCGTCACCACTTCTGAACTAGTAGAGGAGTTCGGGATCACATCACGCACCGTACAGCGTGATTTGAACGTGCTTGAATACAACAATCTGGTTGAAAGTCCGAGTCGCGGAACGTGGACATCATCAAAACGTTCGCTCAAGACGGCAAATTAAATAACAAGTTACGAGGGATTCCGGCAACGGGTCCCTTTTTTTGCGCCCAAAAAGGCACGTGTCGGCTGACACGTGCCTTCATTTCATGTGAAGAACAAGTCGACTTCCTCTTCGCTCAACTCCCGATACGCCCCGGGTTCGAGCGTCGGGTCGAGCTCGAGTGCGCCGATTTGGACCCGTTCGAGCTGCTCGACGTGTTTCCCGACCGCGGCAATCATCCGTTTTACTTGATGATACTTCCCTTCCGAGAGCGTCAGACGGACCGTCGAACGACGTCCGGATTTGCTGATGAGCTCAAGTCGGGCCGGTTTCGTCGTATAGCCGTCCTCAAGCTCGACACCCTCGGCGAAGTGACGGACATCGTCTGTCGTCATCTCCCCGTCAACTTCGGCGACATACACTTTGTCGACATGCTTACGCGGTGACATGAGCGCATGATTGAACGCCCCATCGTTTGTGAGAAGCAACAGACCGGTCGTGTCCTTGTCGAGACGTCCGACCGGGAACAACTCGTAATGGGCGTAGGACGGGTCGATCAAATCGACGACCGTCGATTCGACCTTGTCCTCGGTCGCACTGATGACACCTGCCGGCTTGTTCATCATCAAGTAGACGAACGGTTTGTACTCGACGACCTCGCCTTGCACGGTCACCCGTTCCGTTTCAAGGTTGACTTGACGTTTCGCGTCTTTGACAGGTTGGTCATCGACACGGACGACCCCTTGTTTCAGTAAAATCTTGACGTCTTTGCGCGAACCGTATCCCATGTTCGCCAATAATTTATCAATTCGCATTAAGCTTTCCTCCGATACTGGAATCGTTTCCCTAATAGTTTTCCGGCCAAGTGGCTTCTCCAACCGAGATAGCCGTATACGACGAGACCGATTCCGAAACCGACGATCGTGGCAACGATATCATTGCCCCAACTCGGTTCATTCCGGAGCGTGACGAACAGCGAGCCATACACGGCGATAAACATCGCGCCACCCATGGCAAACATGAGCATCGTCCGACGCAACAGTTGCTTATACGGAAACTGGAGCGCCCGTTGGATTTTCCAAACCATGAGGATAATCGCGACGATATAACCGGCGATCGTCGCATAACCAGCGCCGATCCCGCCGATTGCATACACGAACGGTACGTTGAGCACAGCTTTCGTGATGAGACCCATCGCCGTCGCGAAAATCGTGAAATATTGACGGTTGATCCCTTGCAGGATGGCCGCCGCCACCGAGTAATAAGCGAGGAAGAACGCACTCGGTGCGTAGTGGAGCAGGTAGACCCACCCTTCGCGGTCACCTGGGAACAACGTCCCGAACAACGGCTCCGCGAGCGCGACCAATCCGATGACGGCCGGGATGGTGACAAAGAACGATACTTGGAAAATATGGTTCACTTGATTGCGAACTTTGTTCATATCGCCGTGCGTGAACGATTTTGTCACGAGCGGGATGGTCGCCATCGACACACTCGCCGCAATCGATACCGGAATCAACACGATTTTATGGGCGTTCCCCGTCAAGAATCCGAACGCGGACGTCGCTTCGGCGACCGACTTCCCAGAGTTGAGCAACGTATTGACCATCGTCAACTGGTCGACGAACTGATAGAGCGGCGTCGACAGACCGACCATGACGATTGGAATCGAATAGCTGAGCAACTCGAGCAATAGTGATTTCATCGAACGGACCGGTGTGCCGGCCGGATTATCGGTTTGACGATGGATGTCTTTCCGTTTGCGCCAGTACATGGCGAGCACGACGATACTCCCAATCGCACCGATAAAGGCGCTGAACGTCGCAATCGTGACGGCGAGCACTTTCAAACCGTTCAACTCGGTCGTCGCCACAGCAGCGGTGCCACCGAGCGAGTCAGCGAGCGGACGAATGAGTGCCGAGTCCGAGAAGACGAACAAGACGAGCATCGTCCCACTGAGGAGGAACATGATGCGGACGATCTGTTCGATGACTTGGGAGATGGCCGTCGGGGCCATGTCCTGATGTCCTTGGAAATAGCCGCGCACCATACTCATCGCTGGGATGAGCAGGAGGGCGAAACTGACGCTACGCGTGACGAGCGTCAACGAGTCGATATATTGCTGATTGTTCTCCGAGTTGCGGACCATGAGTTCCGATAACCACGGTGCTGAGAAGAACAGTAATAAAAAAGCGACGACTCCGGTCACGAGCATCAGCTTCATCCCTTGACGGAACAAGCGCTGACTCGTGCCATATTCGCCGAGCGCATTATACTTGGCGATGAATTTCGATACGGCCACGGGAATCCCCGCCGTCGAAATGGCGATCATGAGCGCATAATAGGTGTACGCCGCCTGATAGAGCGTGACACCGGCAATCCCGACCATCGCTTGGAACGGGAACGTATAGAGCAGTCCGAGTGCACGTGAAATCAAATTTCCGGCTGACAGCAGCAGCGTGCCTTTGACGAAGGACTCTCGTCCTGAATCTTGTTTGACGCTTGATGACATGAGATACCTCCATCTATTGTTTCACAACTAATGTACCTAATTTTACAAAACGACCGTTTCTCATTATACTCTTACTGTTGCAGATAATAAAGTTACGAATTTGATTTGAAAGAGAAACGAGGGATACCATGATGAAAGATGTAATCGTCATCGGAGGAGGCCCAAGCGGTCTGATGGCGACCTATGCCGCCGCCAAAGCCGGAGCGAACACGCTCCTAATTGATAAAGGTTCGAAGCTCGGACGCAAGCTCGCCATTTCTGGCGGAGGACGCTGTAACGTGACGAACCGCAAGCCCGTCGACGAGTTGATTCAATTCATCCCGGGGAACGGACGCTTCTTATATAGCGCCCTCGCCCAGTTCGACAACCAGTCGATTATCGACTTGTTCACCGGGTTCGGCATCCCGTTAAAAGAGGAAGATAACGGCCGGATGTTCCCGGTGACGGATAAAGCGCAAGACGTCGTCAACACGCTCCTCGGGGCCATCGACCAACTCGGTGTCGAGATTCGCAAAAATGCGAAAGTGAAGACGCTCCATTTTAATGAAGCAAATGAGTTCGAAGCGGTCGAACTCGAGGACGGAGAGCGGATCGAGGCCGGCGCTTGCGTCATCGCCGTCGGTGGACAATCCGTCCCTCACACCGGCTCGACCGGGGACGGCTATCCATGGGCCGAGAAAGCCGGCCATACGATCACCGAGCTGTTCCCGACTGAAGTACCGATTTTGTTGAACGATGCGTTCATCGGCACGAAACAGCTGCAAGGGCTGTCGCTCCGTGACGTCGCCCTCACCGTTCACGGCAAGAAAGGCAAGCCGATTAAGACACACCGCGGCGACATGATTTTCACGCATTTCGGCATCTCGGGTCCGATTGCCCTCCGGTGCAGTCAATATACGATTAAAGAACGCAAACGTAGCAAAGAGCGCGTCGTCGCCCTCTCGCTCGACTTGTTCCCGGACATGGCACGTGACGAGCTGTATCAAGAGCTTTGGAACCAAGTGCAAGACCAACCGAAGCGGGCCGTCAAGAACGTCTGGAAAGGATTCATCCCGGAACGGATGCTCGACTTGTTGTTGGCCGACCTCGCGTTCGGCGAAGAGGACGCGAGCCAGCTGAAGAAACAATCGGTTATCGATTTCGCGACCCGATTGAAGACGTTCGAGTTGCACGCCACCGGAACGCTCGATTTCGATAAAGCGTTCGTCACGGGCGGCGGCGTTTCCGTCAAAGAAATCGCCCCACAAACGATGATGTCGAAGAAAGCAGACGGCTTGTTCTTCGCCGGCGAAGTGCTCGATATTCACGGCTATACGGGTGGTTATAACATCACGGCCGCCTTCACGACCGGACACTGTGCCGGTTCACACGCGGCACAGTTCGCGGAACAGACGACCGTATAAACAAAGAGAGTCGATCGCACGTGCGATCGGCTCTCTTTTTAGTGTCACTGTTTTGCTTCAAGTTGACGTCTTACTTCCGCCTCGAGCTCTGGCTCGGGTGGCAACCAGCCTTCCGGCTTCATGACTTTATTGTCTGACGCACGGAGGATCGGCTTGCCGTCTGGTCCGAGCTTCGCCATATTGGCACGCTGCACGATTTCAAACAACGGAACCGGGTCGAGCCCGAGTTCGACGAAACTGCCCATCACGAAATAGAGGGCGTCCGTGAGCGCATCACCTTGTCCGACGAGGCGAGCGACGTCGTCCGTCGGCGGTGCGTCTTGGAGCGATTTTTGAACCGCCTGTTCGAATCCTTGTTGGAACGTGGCGACGGCAGCAAGGAACTCGTCTTCATTCCGTGCCGATTGATGTAAAAATTCGACGACAGCTTCTTCTGCCGTCCAGACCGAACGTTTGACAGCACGGTCTAAGCTAAGCGGTTGCGGTGCACTCGCCTCCGGGTGTCCGAACGTCTCGTGGAACTGGCGAACCTCTTCATAAAAGTAACGTTTGCTCATCTCATTCTCTCCTATCAGTCGACCGAGACGAAATCGTCAAGGTCGAACACATCTGGTCGCACGATGGCGAATATCTCATTGTCTTGCAGGAACATGCCGGTCGAGCCGTAGACGCGAGGTGTCACCATCTGCCCGTTCATCGTCCCTTCGTCCGGGTTGACCGTATAGAGGACGAGTTCTTCCGAATCGAGGACGTAAATGCGCCCTTGGCGTTCGACGAGGCCGACACCGCGGAAGTTCTCGAACTTCTGTTGAATCGAGGCGCTCATCCCTTCGGTCGTGAGCGGTTTTCTCGACTCGACAGCCCATTCCGTCTTCGGTTCCGCTACTGCTTCAGAGTCCGCTTCATCTGTCGTCGATGTCGAATCGTCGTCTGAATCGGTTTCCGTCGCTGTACCCGTTTCCGCCTCACTGTCGTTGGCCGTCTCTTCCTCGAGCGTCCGCTCTTGGACGTACAACAGTTCTACATCCGGCGTGTCCTCCAAACGGCTCATGATAATCAATCGTTTCGTCTCTTCATCGTAACCGAGGCCGAACAACCGGTCTGTCGAGGCGATTCCTTTAATCAATTTACGTCGTTGTTCCGTCCAACGGCCTTCTACCCGCTCGATTGTCACGAGAACCCCGTTCGCCGTGACGGCATATATTTTGTCTTCGGAAATCATGCGCATGCCGATGAACTCGCCGAACCGATAGGGTTGCCCTTCGTTCTCCAATATGAGCGACGAATTCACGCGATTGGCGTTCCCGCTCACTTCGAAGAACTCTTTATTTTTCGTCAAGACGAGATACGATCCGATCGTGTCACTATAGTACACTTCATCAATCTCTTGAATCTGTTCGAGGGCATCGGTCGTATCGATGTCCTCCTCGTCCGGCGAGGCTTCGACGGGAGGTACCGAAGTCGATTGATGGCTCGTTTGAATATCGATTTTCTCAAACGTCGAGGCGATTTGGCTTTGGATGTCCTTGTCCGAAAAGACGAACACATAGCATAAAATCACACCGACGACGACGGCAAATAGCGTCGTATATAGTACGTATGAACGTTTCATGGACGTTTCGTCCCCTTTATATGCAGTATCGCCCTTTAGTGTAACAAACCCGACCCGAAAAGAAAACGACATGACGAAAAAGAAAGGAACGTGTGACAATGTCACACATTCCTTTGCTTATCCTACGACGATATTGACGAGTTTCCCTGGAACGACAATCACTTTGCGGACCGTCTTTCCTTCCGTGAACTCTTGAACGCGTTCGTTCGCAAGCGCATCGGCCTCGAGCGCTTCTTTCGAAGCGTCGCGGGCCACGTGCATCTTCGCACGAAGCTTCCCGTTCACTTGGATGACGACTTCAATCGTGTCGCTGACGAGTTTCGACTCATCGAACGTCGGCCATGCCGCGTACGTCAAGTCTTCTGTCATGCCGAGACGTTCCCATAACTCTTCGGCCAAGTGTGGCGCGACTGGGGAGAGCATCTTGATGAAGTTGACCATCTCTTGTTTTGGAAGCGTGTCTTGTTTGTACGCCTCGTTGATGAAGACCATGAGTTGCGAGATCGCCGTGTTGAAACGGAGCGCCTCGTAGTCTTCTGTCACTTTCTTCACCGTCTGATGGTACGTCCGTTCGAAGTCGGCCGTCGGAGCGCCGTCCGTGAGCTCCGTCTGGTCGAACAAGCGCCAGACGCGGTCAAGGAAGCGACGAGCGCCGTCAAGGCCGTTCGTCGACCAAGCGATGGCTGCGTCGAGCGGTCCCATGAACATCTCGTAAAGGCGAAGCGTGTCAGCACCGTGCGATTTGATGATATCGTCCGGGTTGACGACGTTCCCTTTTGACTTCGACATCTTCTCGTTGTTCTCACCGAGAATCATCCCTTGGTTATAGAGCTTTTGGAATGGCTCGTTCGTTGGAACGATGCCGATATCATAGAGCACTTTATGCCAGAAGCGAGCGTAGAGCAAGTGTAGGACCGCGTGCTCCGTACCACCAATATATAAGTCGACCGGAAGCCAACGCTTCAACTTCTCTGGATCCGCGATCATGTCTTCATTGTGCGGATCGATGAAGCGAATGTAGTACCAGCAGCTACCGGCCCATTGTGGCATCGTGTTCGTCTCGCGCCGCCCCTTCTCACCTGTCACAGGATCCGTGTACGTCAACCACTCGTCGGCGTTCGCAAGCGGTGATTCTCCCGTACCCGACGGCTTGATTTCATCGATAATCGGGAGTTCGAGCGGAAGCTCTTCAATCGCAACGGTCTTGAGCGTACCGTCTTCCATATGAATGATTGGAATCGGCTCGCCCCAATAGCGTTGACGGCTGAACAACCAATCGCGGAGACGATACGTCGTCTTCGCACGGCCAGTGCCGGCGAGTTCGAGTTCTTCGATGATTTTGGCGATCGCGTCGGCTTTATTGAGGCCGTCCAAGCTGCCTGAGTTGACGTGGACGCCGTCCTCGACGTAAGCCGCCTCATCCAAGTTGCCGCCTGTGACGACTTCACGGATCGGAAGGTCGAACGTCTTCGCGAACTCATAGTCGCGCTCATCATGTCCAGGTACGGCCATGACCGCGCCCGTGCCGTATGTCGACAACACGTAGTCAGCGATCCAAATCGGAAGCTTCTCCCCGTTGACCGGGTTGATGGCGTAAGCGCCGGTAAATACACCCGTCTTCTCTTTGGCGAGATCGGTCCGTTCGAGGTCTGTCTTTTTCGAGACTTCTTCGACGTACGCTTCGATGGCGACGACTTGTTCCGGTGTCGCGATTGCTTTCACAAACGGGTGCTCCGGTGCGAGCGTGACGTATGTCGCGCCGTAAAGTGTGTCCGGACGTGTTGTGAACACCGTCACGACTTTATCGTGACCGTCGACTTTGAAATCGACTTCAGCCCCGACCGACTTGCCGATCCAGTTGCGTTGCATCTCTTTGACGCTGTCTGGCCAGTCAAGCCCTTCTAAATCATCGAGCAAGCGCTCGGCGTATTCCGTGATACGAAGCACCCACTGTTTCATCGGCACACGGTAAACCGGATGGCTTCCCCGCTCCGACAACCCGTCGATGACTTCTTCGTTGGCGAGTACCGTCCCGAGGGCCGGGCACCAGTTGACGGCGACTTCGTCGACGTAGGCGAGTCCGCGGTCATGAAGTTGTGTGAAGATCCATTGCGTCCACTTGTAGTATTTCGGGTCGGTCGTGCTGATTTCACGATCCCAATCGTACGAGAAACCGAGCTCTTTCAATTGGCGGCGGAATGTGCCGATGTTGCGCTCTGTGAACTCGCGCGGGTCGTTCCCTGTGTCGAGGGCATATTGCTCGGCCGGAAGACCGAACGCGTCCCAACCCATTGGATGGAGGACGTTGAAGCCTTGCATCCGTTTCATGCGGGCGATGATGTCCGTCGCCGTGTAACCTTCCGGGTGACCGACGTGAAGTCCGGCTCCTGACGGATAAGGGAACATGTCAAGGACGTAGAAACACTCCTTGTCCGGGTCCTCTGTCGTCCGGAATGCATCTTTCTCGTCCCAACGCTTTTGCCATTTCGGCTCGATGTCTTGATGTTTAAAATAGTCCAACATTCATCCTCCTCTGCATAATAAAAAGCCTTCCGCCCCGGTAATGGGACGAAAGGCTTGAAAGCTTTCCGCGGTACCACCCATGTTGCATTTCTGCCACTTGAGACGCCGGTAACGAGGCGTAACTCCGGTTCACCCTACTGTTCGTTCAGGCGAACTGCTCCAAGGCGAGTTCTCGCGGTCCATATACCGGTTCACACCACCCACCGGCTCTCTACAAATACAGACGTCACGATACTATTCCTCTTCTACGCATGTGTATGATCTCACTCGTTCATTTTAGCCCAATCTGTTTTAGAGCGTCAACTTGATTTTTCAGGTACTCGGATGTCCTTCATGAAAATGAAGAACGCGAGCGCGATGGCCGTGAGCAAGAATAGCATTGTAAAGACGGCACCGATGCCGAATACGTCATAGACGAGACCCGACACGGTCGGACCGATCATCCGACCGACCGAGGCTGCGATATTGACGAGTCCTTGGAACTGACCTGCTTTCCCCGGCGGTGCGAGTTTCGCGGCAATCGTCGGAACGGCCGGCCAAATGAACATCTCCCCGATCGTCATGACGATCATCGCGACCATGAACATCGTGAAGCCCCCCGCGAACGGGACGACCGCGAAGGCAGCGAGGAAAATGACGGCGCCGACGATGAGTTGCTTCTTCAAATCATCTTCAAAGTAACGAAGCGCCCGGTTGAGGAGCGGTTGAGCGAACACGATCAAAGCTCCGTTCACCGTCCAAAGGAGTGAATATTGGCTGATTGTCACGCCAAGGTCTTTCGAATGGACGGCGATTGTCCCTTGCCACTGCACGTAAACGAACCAAAGGGCCGCGTAACCGATGGCAACGAACCACATCGATTTCATCGTCGCACTCGATAACGTCGTCGCCGCAGCCTCAAGCTGCGACTGGACGACCGGACGTGCCGGGTCTTTCAAATAACGGAGCCCGAATAAGAGGACGACGACGAATAAGACCGATAAGAAGAAGTTGGCGTAGAAAATCAACTCGATATCGATGCGCGCAATCTGTCCGCTCATCGCTGTCCCGAGGGCGACCCCGACGTTTTGAGCGACGTAAATCGCGTTGAACGAACGGCGTCCGCCTTCCGGCCAAATCAAGCCGGCAAAGGCGTATACCGTCGGGAAGACGAGACCGCCGGAGAACCCGATTAAGCCGAGCCAGCCCAAGTAGCCGAGGAACGTGGCATGGAACAACAAGAACCCGAGCGAGCTCACGAGCAATAGGCCGACCGAGAGGATGAGCGTCCGCTTCCCGCCGATCCGGTCAAACAGCGTCCCCCCGATATAGTTCCCGGCAATGGCGAGGGCCGAGTTAACGAGCAACGCCATCCCTGCGAGCGTCATTGACTCGCCTAAATATCCATTTATATAGAGTGTGTTAAATGGCCATAAAAAAGACGCCGCCGTCGTATTGAGCGCCATCGCGATGACCAAAATCCATACCGAAATCGGCATTTTGTTGTTCATACCAGTTACTCCTTTCCTACCCGTTAAACGATAAAAATTCGGCACGACGGCCGAATCAAAAATAAGTCCTCCTCCAAGCTAACGGAACGCCTCATAACTGTCAAGAAAAATTACTTATTATGAAATAACGGTGACTTATCTTTGTGATAGCATGAGCAAAGAAGGAGAGGATATTCATGCAAAACCCGTTTGGCGAAGCCAAATATCACAAATTAAATGAAGCATATCGCCGCGAGTTCGGCGGAAAAGTGTTCAAAGTACCGCTCGACGGGGGCTTCACTTGTCCGAACCGGGACGGGCTCGTCTCGAAGGGCGGGTGTACGTTCTGCTCGGATGACGGAAGTGGCGACTTCGCAGGCAATGCCTGTGATCCGATTTCGGTCCAATTCGCCGAAGTGAAGGCGCGGCTGCACCGAAAATGGAAACACGCCAGTTACATCGCCTACTTCCAAGCGTTCAGCAACACGTATGCCCCCGTCTCCCGGCTCCGGGAATTATTCGAGCCCGCCCTTGAGGAGGACGGTGTCGTCGGTCTATCGATTGCGACCCGACCGGACTGTCTGCCAGACGACGTCGTCGACTATCTCGCCGAGTTGAATGAACGGACGTCACTCACGGTCGAACTCGGCCTGCAGACGATTCACGATGCGACGGCGAGGAAAATCAATCGTGGTCACGACTACAAGACGTTCTTGGAAGGACTCGACAAACTCCGGCGACGCCAAATCAGCGTCGTTGTCCATATCATCAACGGCCTGCCGGGCGAGACGACGGAGATGATGCTCGACACGGCGCGAGAAGTTGCTAAAATGGACGTACAAGGAATCAAGATCCATTTGCTCCACGTCTTGAAGCAGACCCCGCTCGCCAGACAATACGAAAAAGGACTGCTCGAGCTCATGGACGAGACGACTTACGTCTCGCTCGTCTGTGATCAATTGGAAGTATTACCGCCCGAGATGGTCATCCATCGTCTGACCGGTGACGGTCCACCCGATCTGTTGATCGGTCCGACGTGGAGTCGGCACAAGATGGCCGTCCTAAACGCCATCGATGCCGAATTAATGCGTCGTGATTCTTTCCAAGGAAAAAAGAAGGATGAGAGCCATGGGATTAATGAGAGTTTTACCGTTCGCGAAATACCTACTTCGTGAACATGTGACGCCAGGTGCCGTCGCCATCGATATGACGGCCGGCAACGGGCACGACACATTGTTTTTAGCCGAACTCGTCGAAGCGACGGGACATGTCTATGCGTTCGACGTTCAAGCCGCGGCGGTCGAGGCAACACGGACTCGTATCGAGGAGGCAACATTGACGGACCGTGTCACCGTCATTCATGATAGCCACGACACGGTCCGGGACATCGTGGCAGACGAGACACGCCCAATCACAGCGGCCGTGTTCAATCTCGGCTATTTACCGGGAAGCGACAAGTCGGTCACGACGACCGGCAATACGACCATCGACGCCCTCGAGCAACTGCTCGATGTCATGGCCGTCGGCGGCGTCATCGTCGTCGTCATCTATCACGGCCATGAGAGCGGCAAAGTCGAGCGCGATGAGGTGCTCGCATATGTCGAATCACTCGATCAAAAACGGGCCGGCGTCCTCCGTTACGGCTTTATCAATCAAATCAATCATCCCCCGTTCATCGTGGCGATTGAAAAACGAGAATAAAAACAGGCGACTCATGCGAGTCGCCTGTCTTCATTCTCGAATCAATTCATAAAACGTGATGAGCGTCTCCGCGAACTTCGTATTCAGTCGTTCATAGCCGAAGTGCGGGAACCCTTCAAGCCGGCGGATATACACTTGGTCGCCGCCGATTTTCCGGCAGACGTTGAGTGTCAATTTCACATCGGCGAAGCGATCGTCCGGTGCGTAGAAACAAGCGAGCGGCAGACGCGGCAGATGTTTCTTCTCTTCTTGATGCTCGACGATTTCCTCTTCGATTTCACGGTATTGACCGTACGTGATCTCCCCGAAGCGCGACGACTCTTCCCCGCCACCCATGAACGTCATCATGCCGAGCGGAAGGTCAGGACGGAAACGGTCGACCGCACTGGCCACGACTTGTTTCAGTCCGCCGATTTGGCGGGACGGATGCCAGTCGAACAGCGGTGAGATGTACGTCAGACTGCCGAGCGGCACGTCATATTCCTGGAGCAAGCGGTTCGTCAACAACGCCCCGAGACTGAACGCGATGACGTGAATCGGCAGCTTGTACTGACTCGCCTCACGTAACGTGTTCTTGATTAACAATTTATGGTCTTCCGCCGTCAAACCGACCGTCTGGCCGGTCACGACGAGGACTTCATACTCGTCCCGCAACCGTCCTAAAAACGCCTCACTCAAACGCGACGTGAACTGGAGCGGATACACGATCACGATGACCCCTTTTCGTGATTCTTCTTCATAAGCCATGCTGTCACCTCATTTTGTTATCACATATCTTTATACTAACAAAAAACATCAGCCGAGACTGATGTTTGGTTGAAAATCCGTCTAGGGTCTTAGCGCGGGTCGTACCGTAAATGAATCAGTTCCATCGGTTGATCGTATACTTCTTCTTGGATTCTATTCAGTTCGATGAACGCCTCATGACTCAAAAAAGCGATGGCTTGCTCGTTCGAGCTTTCGACGTACAGCTCGATCGGTTGGACTTTCCGTTCCCGTAGATGCGACAACAGTGCCGTCCCTAGGCCTTGGCGGTGATGAGCCGGATGAAGATAGAGACGGAGTACTTCCCATGTGTCCCCGCGGTCGATGGCGTGATAGAAGCCGATGACGTCGCCTTCGGCCTCACCGACAATGAACAACTGCTCTTTCGCTTCCTCGCTTGAACTGATGGCGCGGACGATCTCTTCTTGTTGATAGGCGCGTTCCATTACTTTCGAACGAACCTCGTCTCGTTCACTGACCGTCGCGAGCGCAATGTCGCGGATGGTGGCGGCATCTTCTGGCACGGCTTCTCGAATCTTCATAACGGCATCCCCCTTTTGGCCAATCTAGTAGTAACATTCCCCATCGGCAAAAAAATATCCTGCCCGTTCATTACTTTTTGATGTCGAAATGAAGGAAAACGTTATTTTCCATTTTGTGTCGGGTATAAGAGTATCAATGCCAACTTACAAAAAGGAGTGTTACCATGGAACCGAAACTACAACACGATCCACAAGTCGAGCAAGCCAATCATCCGAACCGTCAGTTTGAACAAACGAACACAGGAGGTCCAAAAATCACAGTCGTGACTGGGATGCTCCTCGGCGCCCTCGTCGGCGGCCTACTCGCCTTACTTAGTACGTCAAACCGTGAGAACACGAAACAATCGTTCTCGAGCGCGAAGTCATCGGTCGGCGGTCTCGTCGATACGGTCAAGCAAGACCCGGCCGGAACGGCGTCACAAGTCATCGGTCAAGTGAAAGCAGCGAGCGAGGTCATTCAAGACGTCGCGACCGACGTGCAAAACGTCTATGAAAAAGTCGCCGGTGAAGTCGACACGGTCAAACAAGACGTGAACAAAGTCGTCGGGACGGCGCAAGAAGCGAAATCGGATTTACAATCGATCGGCGAGAAAGTCGTCGAAGCGAAAGATACAGCACTTGGCAAAGAGAACTCAACAACTGAAGACAAGCCGCAAGCCTAAAAAAAACGACCTTTCGAGTGAAAGGTCGTTTTTCTATGCTTATGCGAAACGTTTCGCGCCTTCTTCGAGCACTGCCGCTTTGTCCGTTTGCTCCCATGGGAGTTCAACGTCTGTACGACCGAAGTGGCCGTAAGCTGCTGTCTGCTTGTAGATTGGGCGACGAAGGTCGAGCATCTTGATGATGCCGGCCGGACGGAGGTCGAAGTTCTCACGAATGAGTTCGACGAGCTCAGTCTCGCTCAATTTGCCTGTGCCGAACGTATCAACCGCGATCGATACCGGGTGAGCAACACCGATTGCGTAAGCAAGTTGAACTTCTGCTTTGTCAGCAAGTCCCGCTGCAACGAGGTTTTTCGCCACGTAACGAGCTGCATACGCTGCTGAACGGTCAACTTTGGTAGGATCTTTACCTGAGAACGCGCCGCCGCCGTGACGAGCGTATCCACCGTACGTATCGACGATGATTTTACGTCCTGTGAGGCCTGCATCCCCTTGTGGTCCACCGATTACGAAGCGGCCAGTCGGGTTGATGAAGTATTTCGTGTCCGCGTCGATGAGTTCAGCCGGGATGACTGCATCGATGACGTGCTCTTTCAAATCAGCTTGGATTTGCTCGAGCGTGATGTCTTCCGCGTGTTGTGTCGAGATGACGATTGTGTCGATGCGAACTGGGTTGTTCGCTTCGTCGTATTCGACTGTCACTTGTGTCTTACCGTCTGGGCGAAGGTAAGCGAGCGTGCCGTTCTTACGAACTTCTGCCAAACGACGTGACAATTTGTGAGCGAGTGAAATCGGGAGCGGCATGAGTTCCGGCGTCTCTTTTGTTGCGTAACCGAACATGAGACCTTGGTCACCAGCACCGATCGCATCGATTTCTTCTTCAGTCATTTGTCCTTCACGAGCTTCGAGCGCTTGGTCAACACCTTGCGCGATGTCTACCGATTGCTCATCGATCGATGTGAGGACAGCACAAGTCTCTGCATCGAAACCATATTTCGCACGTGTGTAGCCGATCTCACGAACAGTTTCACGAACAACTTTCGGGATATCCACGTAAGTTGATGTTGTGATTTCACCTGCTACGAGCACGAGACCTGTTGTGACAGACGTCTCAGCCGCAACGCGGGCGTTTGGATCTTCAGCTAAAATTGCATCCAAAATCGCATCTGAGATTTGGTCACAAATTTTATCCGGATGTCCTTCCGTGACGGACTCCGAAGTGAAAAGTCGACGGTTCAAGTTTGCCATTTCGAAAAACCTCCTATAATAAAGGGTGATGTGTGGACGGTACTCGTTCCCCTTACGCGTTGCTTTGGGACGGTAATGAAAAAAACCTCTCGCCATGTTCAAATGGGAAAGGTTGAATCGTTCTTCCTTACCCTCTTATCGTTCGAAGCTTACGCTTCGCTTCAGGATAGCACCTTTTCCGAATAACAATGAAAAATCGGACGGTTGCTGGGCTTCGTAGGGCCTTGTTCCCTCCACCGCTCAGAATAAGAGTATCCGTTACGAAGACCATCATATAAATGACACCCCGTTCTGTCAAGCGTATCGACCGAATTCGTCAAACTTTTCACAAACGGTCAAATAGTTATGTTTGTGAAATATCAAACATTTTTTTGTCCGTTTTGGTTTTTGTACTATGACCTGGTACAGAATATGTTAGAATGACAATGTAAGAAAGCGCTTACTTTAAAGGGTAAAAAATGCTTGTTTTTGATTAGTATGTCACATATAATAAAAACGTCATACTGATTAAACGCGGAAGTATGCGGATTTCATCCACATCTATTTAGGGGAAAGGTGGGATTCAGGATGGCGACAACGCTCCTGAAAATCGAAGAATTAATTAAAGGTGCCGACATGATGCGGAACTTGACGGTTCCAGAACTGGTGGAAGAAGCCATTCGCAACGGTGAAGGCGTACTGACGAAAGACGGGGCTTTATCGGTCAGTACCGGGAAATTCACAGGACGGTCACCGAAAGACAAATTCGTCGTGCAAGATGAAGTCAGCAATCATTTAGTAGACTGGGGTCCAGTCAACCAACCGATCGCGGAAGAGAAGTTCACCGCGCTACTCGACAAAGTGTTGACGCACCTCGAAACGAAAGACAAGCTCTATTATCTCGAGGCGTCTGCGGGGGCAGACGAGCACTATACGCTCCCGGTCCGTGCCATCACGGAATACGCGTGGCACAATTTGTTCGCCAAACAGTTGTTCTTGCGTGAATGGCCGACGAAAGGTGCCTTCGAGCCCTTCACGGTCATCTATGCACCTAGTTATAAGGCCGATCCAGTCATCGACGGGACGAACTCCGAAACGTTCATTCTCGTCTCATTCGCCAAGCGGACCATTCTGATCGGGGGAACAGAATACGGCGGCGAGATTAAAAAATCGATTTTCTCGGTCATGAACTTCCTGTTGCCGGAACAACATGTGTTATCGATGCACTGCTCGGCGAACGTATCGGACGCCGGCGAGACGGCCCTTTTCTTCGGTCTATCGGGAACTGGGAAGACGACACTGTCGGCCGACCCGGAACGCCATTTGATTGGGGATGACGAGCACGGTTGGTCACCCGACGGCGTCTTCAATATCGAGGGCGGTTGCTACGCGAAGACGATCAATTTGTCGCGCGAGAACGAGCCGGAAATCTACGATGCCATCCGTTTCGGCTCATTGATTGAGAACGTCGTCTTAGACGAGAACCGGGCACCGGATTATAAGAATATCTCGCTCACCGAGAACACACGGGCCGCCTATCCGATTCAATTCATCGATAACGCGATGCTTCCGTCACGGGCCGGTCATCCGAACACGATCGTCTTCTTGACGGCCGATGCATACGGGGTATTGCCTCCAATCAGCAAATTGACGAAAGAGCAGGCGATGTACCACTTCTTGTCAGGGTATACGTCAAAACTCGCCGGCACGGAGCGCGGCGTCACTGAACCACAGGCGACGTTCTCGACCTGCTTCGGGTCACCGTTCCTGCCGCTCGCACCGGAACGCTATGCGGACATGCTCGGTACGCTGATTGAGAAGCACGACGTCGACGTCTATCTCGTCAACACGGGTTGGACCGGCGGCGCGTACGGAGAAGGATCACGGATGAAGCTCGCCTATACACGGGCGATGGTGAACGCGGCGGTCAACGGCAAATTGCGTGACGTCGAGACGACGCGCCACGACATTTTCAATGTCGAGATTCCACGCCACATTGACGGCGTGCCAGGCGACGTGCTCAATCCGCGGGACACATGGAAAGACGGAGCGCGCTACGATGCCGAGGCAACGGCGCTCGCCCGGAAGTTCCAGGACAATTTCAAACGATTCACGAAAGCGAGTGAGGCGGTCGTTGCGGCCGGACCAATCATCGTATAACGAAAAATGAGACGATTGCCGATTCGGCAGTCGTCTCATTTTTTTGAGTTGGCGAGCATCCAGTCCATCGCCGCATCGGTCGTCTTCCATTTTTCCCAGAACGGGAGTTGATGGGCGAACGGTACGACCCAAAGTTCGGCCCGCTCTCCCATCCGTTCCGCGACCGCCGTCGCATGGCGGAGGCGGACTTGTTCATCATCGGTGCCGTGAATCAACAACGTCGGTGCATCCCATTCCTTGTAGAGCGGCGAGCGCTCGACATAAGCGGCACGGGCCGCTTCCGGGTCGCCCCCGGTCATACGGCGCAACATCTTCCGCATCGAACGCTGTTCTTCATACGTCCACTCGAGATTGGTCACACCCGCCCATGACGTGACGGACGTGAGCGGTCGTTCCGCGGCGAGCGACAACGCCATCATGCCCCCGCGCGAGAAACCAAGGGCATGAATGAACGTATCCGTTCGACGGACGCGATCGTAGAGAGACAGGACGTCCTCTAGATCGGCGCCGCCAAAGTCCTCTTTCCCGCTCCCGCCATGGTTACCCCGGTAAACGGGCGCCACGACGTGAAAACCTTTGGCAGCGAACTGCATCAACCGGGGCAAACGCACATCCCCGATGCGTCCTGTTCCGCCGCGCAGATAGAACAGGACGTGCCCGTTCGGCCGTTTCGGTGTGATCGTATAGGCGACGACGTCCTCACCGTCACGCGTCGCATACCAGCCACGATGGACCGGATAACCGGCGTACGGCGGCAGGACCTCGATCTTGTCAAACCAATTGTTTTTCATAGAGCACCTTCATCGTTTCCGGGAGCACCCGGTCTTTCATCATAAAGCTGTACCGATTGTTCCGGAGCAGATTCGTCGGCAATTCCTTCATAAGGACGGCCCCATCGGTCTCGTCGACCGCCGGATGATCGTCGAAACGTTCGATTTCGGCGAAATAAATATTTTTAATGACCGTGTCGCCGCGCCCGAGCACGCGATATTGGCCGAGATAATGGAGCGTCTTCACGACACCACCCGTCTCTTCATACACTTCCCGAATCGCGGCGTCATCCTCGTGTTCGCCGGGTTCGACTTTCCCACCCGGAAACTCGAGTCCGCGCTGCTTGTGCTTCGTCAGCACCCATTGATTTTCAAAGCGAGCGACGACCCAGACGTGGAGCGGTGTATCCGAAAATGGATAGTGCGCAAAGCTCAACTCGACTTTATTGTGATAGTAGTCCATGAATGTCAACATAGTCCATCCCTTTCTTTCCCCTGTCTACTCTCACTTTACCTTGTCTTCCACTAGTTTCAAACAAAAAAATAGGCCCGCCGGAGCGGACCTACTCAAAATTATTGGTTCAAGCGCTTTTCAAGCTCAGCTTTTTGCTCTTCGTAACCTGGTTTTCCAAGCAAAGCGAACATGTTCGCTTTATACGCTTCAACGCCTGGTTGGTTGAACGGATTCACTCCGAGGATGTATCCGCTCATCGCGCATGCCTTCTCGAAGAAGTAGAACAAGTAACCGAGGTGGTACGGCGTCATCTCTGGCAATTCGACGACGAGGTTCGGGACTTCTCCGTCCGTGTGGGCGAGGAGTGTTCCTTCAGCTGCCTTGTCGTTGACGAATTGAATCGTCTCACCAGCGAGGAAGTTCAAGCCATCGAGGTCTTGTGAATCTTCCGGCACGTTCATCGCGTGACGGACGTTCGTGACACGGATAACCGTCTCGAACAAGTCACGACGACCTTCCTGAATGTATTGTCCCATCGAGTGGAGATCCGTCGAGAAGTCGACTGCCGCCGGGAAAATCCCTTTGTTGTCTTTCCCTTCTGACTCGCCATAAAGCTGTTTCCACCACTCCGATACGTAATGCAAGGCTGGTTCGTAGTTGACGAGCAACTCAATCGACTTGCCTTTCGCATATAAAGCGTTACGGACGACCGCGTACTGGTACGCTTCGTTGTCCGCCAAGTTCGGAGACGAGTAAGCCGTTTGGGCATCACGTGCACCTTCCATGAGGGCGTCGATGTCGATGCCTGCTGCCGCGATCGGAAGGAGTCCGACCGGTGTGAGCACCGAGAAGCGACCTCCAACGTCATCTGGAATCACGAACGTCTCGTAGCCTTCTGCATCCGCGAGCGTCTTCAAGGCGCCACGGGCACGGTCTGTCGTCGCATAAATGCGTTCACGTGCGCCATCTTGACCATACTTGTCTTCCATGAACTGTTTGAGGACACGGAACGCGATGGCCGGTTCAGTCGTCGTTCCCGATTTCGAGATGACGTTGACTGAGACGTCCTTGCCTTCGAGCACTTGGAGCAACTCCGTCAAGTATGTCGACGAGATGTTGTGGCCGGCGAAGAAGACTTGTGGTGCGTTGCGTTCTTCCTTAGATAACACGTTGAAGAATGAATGTTGGAGCATCTCGATTGCCGCGCGTGCGCCGAGGTATGATCCACCGATTCCGACGACGACGAGGACGTCCGAATTTTCACGGATTCGTTCCGCAGCCGCTTTGATGCGAGCAAACTCATCCGTATCGTAGTTTGTTGGAAGGTCGACCCACCCAAGGAAATCGCTACCTGCCCCACTGCGGTCATGAATGACCGAATGCATTGCTTTCACGGTTTCTTGCAATTGATCGACTTCATGTTCCCCGACGAAAGACAGGGCGTTTGAATAATCGAAACGTACTGTTGACATGTCATTTCCTCCTTTAAATCGCTCATTGAAGAGCCATACATGACCCATCATAAACGGAAACGTCGGATTCGTTCAATCATTATTGCAAAATAGGCATGAAATCGCCTTATTTGCTCAGTTCAAGAATCGCTGCGACGTCTTCACGTTCGAGCGTACGGAAGCGACCGAATGCGCCTCGTTTCATCGCCGAGTCGAGGATGGCGTCAAATGTCGATTCATCGATGTCATAGTCACGGAGTGAGCTTGGTGCACCGAGCTCGTCGAAGAAGGCGCGGACAGCTGCAATCGTCCGTTTCGCCGTCTCAAGATCGTTACCGGCCGGTTCAACGTTGAACACTTCCGTCCCGAGGCGTGCAAATCGAGCGGCGTTGTCTTCTTCAAGCACATGCTCCATCCAGCGCGGGAACAAGATTGCGAGTCCGCCTGCGTGTGGGATGTCATGGACAGCCGAGACCGCATGCTCGATGTTGTGTGACGCCCAGTCGCCCGAGGCGCCCATTTGGAGCACTCCGTTCAAGGCGATCGTTCCGGCGAACAAGATGATGGCGCGCAAGTCGACGTTCTCCAAGTCATTGACGAGTTTCGGTGCCGATTCGACGACCGCTTTCAACACGCCTTCCGTCATACGCTCTTGGACCGGCGCATGGTTCGGGTGGAAGTATTGCTCGAAACAATGACTCATCATATCGACGATGCCGTAAATCGTTTGATCTTTCGGTACCGATACCGTATAACGCGGATCGAGAATCGAGAACGTCGGATAGACAAGCGGGTGGCCCCAACCGTACTTCTCTTGCGTCTCCCAGTTCGTGATGACCGAGCCCGAGTTCATTTCAGAGCCAGTCGCTGCGAGCGTGAGCACCGTACCGAACGGGACCGCTTCTGTCGGGATGTGGTCGCGAAGCACGATATCCCAAGCGTCGCCTTCATACGGGATGGCCGCCGAGATGAGTTTCGTACAATCGATGACCGAACCACCGCCGACCGCGAGCAACGCGTCGATGTTCTCTTCGCGTGCTTGTTTGACCGCGCGACGTACCGTCTCGATGCGCGGGTTCGGCTCGACGCCTGAGAAGTCGACGTAGTCGATCCCAGCATTGTTTAACTCGGCCACGACTTCTTCGTACGTGCCGTTCTTTTTGATGCTCCCGCCTCCATAGACGAGCATCACTTTCTTGGCGTCAAGCGCCTGTAACTCGCTCGCGAGTTTTTCGATTTGATGAGTCCCGAAAATAAGTTTCGTCGGGTTTTTGTATTCAAAGTTGTGCATAATTCATCCTCCTTCGAAAATATGTAACACCTACACTATATACCCTGTTTTTTGTGATTGAAAAGCAATCAGGCCTGAGCGTAGATGCGGTCGATGATTGTATGGAGCGTCACCGCCTGTTCCGCTTGCTGGTACGACGGCTCCTGACGACACGCCTCGAGAAACGTGTGAATCTGTCTCGCATACGGGTCTTCGAGCGCGAGGTGAGCCGGTGTCTTATCGAACAACGCCCCGTGCTCTTCCGTATGGATGACGAGTGGGAACAGCGACGCGCCACCGTTCGTTCCACGCAGTTCGACCCGCATCGTGTCCGCCGCGTCGACGTTGGCCATGAAACTCGCGTCTAAGAACAAGGATGCCCCATTATCGAACGTGACCATCGCCCGCGCCGTGTCTTCGACCGAAAACGCGTCCGCGTCCCAATCGCCCATCAGCCCGACACCAGGTCGTGTTCCGAGATATTGACCGACGTGACCGACCACATCGACCGGCTTCGGATAATCCATCAAATAGAGGGCAAGGTCGAGCATATGCACCCCGATATCGAGCAGTGCGCCGCCGCCCTGCAACTCTTTATTCGTGAACACGCCCCATCCCGGGATGCCACGGCGCCGAAGGGCGAGCGCGGTCGCGGCATAGATGTGTCCGAGTTCACCCGCCTCGATCATCCGCTTCAATAGTTGGGTATCCGACCGATGCCGGTAATGGAAGCCATAATGAAGGGTTCGCTCAGCTCGTCTGGCCGCTTCTAGCATCTCGTTCGCCTCGTAAGCCGAGATGGCCGGCGGTTTCTCGCAGAGGACGTGACAGCCGGCCTCGAGTGCGGCAATGACTTGTTGTTTATGTAAGGCGTTCGGTGTACAGATGCTGACCGCATCGAGTGTCTCTTCGGCGAGCATCTCCTCGACCGTCTCGTACACCCGTTCGATTCCGAACTGCTTCGCCACCGCCTCCCCGCGTTCGCGTGTCCGATTCATAACGGCGACGACGTCTGCGCCTGCTGCGATGTATTGCGGGATATGGGCGGTCTTGGCAATCCCGCCCGTACCGATGATTCCGATTTTCATGGTCCTCACTCCTTTTCTGTACTGTTCGTGAACGTGTGGGACATTTCCTGTACAAAAAAAAGACGACCTGCACAAGGCAGGTCGTCTCAATCACTTACTTTTTGAAGTTCGTGTTTTTGATCCAGTCTTCGAGCTTGTCCTTGAGGACAGTGAAGCCTGGTGCTTCTTCTTGCTTGAAGTTTGAAGCTTCGTTGCGGCGTGGTGCGCCACGACGAGCTGGCTTAGCCGACTTCTCGCGTTTTGGAGCTTCTTGTGTTGCTTTCATTGAAAGCTTGATTTTCTTAGATGCTTCATCAACATCAAGAATTTTCACTTCAACTTCTTGACCGACTTGAACGTACTCGTTCACGTCTTTCACGTAGTCGTGTGAGATTTCAGAGATGTGGACAAGACCTTGAGTCTCGTCGTCGAGTGCGACGAACGCACCGAAAGGTTGGATTCCTGTTACTTTACCTTTTAAAACTTGATCTTTTTCGTATTTTGCCATTACAAACACTCCTATGCTAAATTCATCAACTTACTATAACATACTTTTTTCGATAAAGTGTACAAATTAGTAAAAAAGATTATTTGGGATTGTTTTTGTGTTTCAAAGTCGACGGGTCGGGTAAATACAAATCAAGCAAGACTTCAAGTATTCCCCCCTGATTCCGCTAGGCTAACGCCTAGCCCTTTTTTTGTTCAAAAACTTGTAAACGGTTGCTGCGCGGCCACATCAAACACCGTTTCCCCCATCATTTCATTCAACATGATTGCGTTTCGATACACTGCCATCCCCAAATTCGTCGCTGCCGGACCGTGCGAATGTTCTAAATTCGTATGGGTAAATAAACTTCCCGCCAACGTCGTCTTCGTCGCAATCTGATAGCGATTGTTGACACGCCACTGCTGCTCCGCCTCCCATTCGATGTCGAACCGTTCGACCCATGTCGGGATGCGCGGTCGATATCCGGTCGCCGCTACGACCGCATCATATTCACCCGTAAACGATTGCCCCGTATATTGTTGCGTCCCTTCGACAGTATAAACGATTTCGTGTGCGATGTGCTCGATTTCAATCTGAGTGTACAGGTTCGTCGCTTGATCACTTCCGTCCGCCGTCCGATGATACAAAAATCCATAAATCGCCCGAAGCGTCTCAGGATTGACCCCGTTCCGGAACCGCTCGAACGCTTTCCCGAGCTGCTCCCGCTCCGCATAGGGCAATTGATTGAAATAGTCGACATACGGCAAGCTGAAAATTTCCTCGCCGAGCTTACCGCTCTCTAGTGATTCGAACACATCCGAGCGCGTCACCCAATCGATGCGTTGGCGCATTTTATCGGACCGGGTCAATAAGTCGAGATACACTTCAGCCGCGCTTTGACCGCTACCGATGATGACGATGCGATCGGTTTCAAGCAAGCGCTCCCGCTCCATCCGATACGAACTCGTATGGACGACATCTTGGAAGGCGTCCGGGACAAGCGGTTCTGCTCCCGTACCAATGACGACGTGACGTGACGACAGCACCGTTTCCCCATCCGGTGTCTCGACCGTGACGAGAAACCCATCCGCCGCCGGACGGACATCGGTGACCCGGTGTGAGAACTTGATCGTGTCGAGCAAGGCGGCGACCGATTGTAAATACCGGTTGAACTCCGTCCGGGGAATTGTCGGGCTCTCCTGGACGATGAATGTCTGCAAGCGGCCGTTCTGTTTCAAATAGTTCAAATAACTGTGACGGTTCGTCGGATCGGCAAGCGTCACGAGATCATATAAGTAATGCGTCTGCATCGTCGCCGACTCGAGCAGCATGCCTTCGTGCCACTTGAAGTCGTCCCGTTCCTCAAAACAGACACCCTTCAATGAAGTCGCTTCACTGAGCGCCATCAATCCGAGATTGTACGGCCCACAGCCGATTGCTACAAAATCCACTTGTTCCATTGGCTTCACCTCGCTCGTCTTTTCCCACCTATTATACCGCTAAAACGTAAACAGACCCTCATCGCTGAGAGTCTGTTGTTGTTGTCGTCACCTCGAACTGTTTCATAAACCGATCGATGCGACGAATCGCTTCTTGTAACTGTTCGACCGACGTCGCGTAACTGGCACGGACGAAACCTTCGCCACTCGCACCGAACGCGTTGCCCGGTACGACCGCGACCCGTTCCTCGAGCAAGAGACGCTCGGCGAACTCTTCGCTCGTCAAGCCCGTGTGACGGATTGACGGGAAGGCATAGAACGCGCCTCCCGGCACGTGCGTCGGTAATCCGGCGTCATTGAGGGCCTGGATGAAGTAGTTACGGCGCTGTCGATAGCTCTTCACCATCTTCGGTACATGTTGGTCGCGACTACGGAGCGCCTCGAGACCGCCGAATTGGACGAGTGTCGGGGCACACATCATGCCGTATTGATGGACTTTGAGCATTTCTCGCGTCACGACTTCCGGCGCGCATGTGAACCCGAGCCGCCAGCCCGTCATCGCGAACGCCTTCGAGAACCCGTTGACGACAACCGTCCGCTCGCGCATATCGTGGAGCGTCGCGAAACTCGTGAACGGCTCATCGTAAGACAGCTCGGCATAAATCTCATCGCTGACGACCCAGAGATCGTGTTTCGTCGCGAGTTCCGCAATTTCGGTGAGCTCTTCGCCCGTCATCGTGGCCCCGGTCGGATTCGATGGGAAACAGAGGAGCATCGCCTTCGTCCGTTCGGTGATGGCCGCCTCGACATCGTCCCGGTTCAAACGGAACCCGTTCTCCGGACGACAGGCGACAGGAACGACCGTCCCGCCAGCGAGTTCGATGAGCGGTCCGTATGAAACGAAGGCCGGCTCGACGACGATGACCTCGTCACCCGGGTTGAGGAGTGCCCGGAACGCGATATCGAGCGCTTGCGATGCGCCCGTTGTGACAATCAATTCCGTCGCCGGATCATACGTCGCCCCGAAGCGGTCCGTCATATAACTCGCGATTTCTTGTCGCAATTCGAGGAGTCCTGCGTTGGCGCTATAAGCCGTATAACCTTGCTCGAGCGCTGCATAGCTCGCCTCGCGCACATTCCATGGCGTGATGAAATCTGGCTCCCCCACCCCGAGAGAGACGACGTTTTCCATCGTTTGCGCCAAATCGAAGAAGCGGCGGATGCCGGACGGCTTCATCGAGACGACTTGTTGAGATAGTGACTTCATGGCGTGATGTTCAACCGTTTGTCTTCGACTTGTGGGGTGAACAAGATACCATCGTGTTTATACGTCTTCAGTTTGAAGTGCGTCGTCGTCGAGACGACCGAATCGAGCGGTGACAGTTTATCCGACACGAACGACGCGACGTCTTGGAGTGAGTTTGCCCGAATGACGACTTGCAAATCGTAAGCCCCTGACATTAAATAGAGCGCCGTCACTTCCGGGAAGCGATAAATCCGCTCGGCGACCTCGTCGAAGCCGCGGCCACGTTTCGGTGTGACTTTGACGTCGATGAACGCCGTGACGTCGTGCCGATTGATTTTTTGCCAGTTGACCATCGCCCGGAAACCGAGCAAAATTCCGTCCGCCTTGAACTTCTCGAGCATCGCCTCAACGGTCGCCTCGTCTGTCGCTAGCAAGTTCGCCAACAATTTCGTCTCGAGGTAGCCTTTCTCTTCGAGCAACTCGAGCAGTTCTAATTCTTTCGATGTGTACATAATTTATTCTCCTTCCGTTCTACCGGGGAACGCCCCTGTGAACGTTCTCTCTGTCTGTCTCACGTAGTCCCGTCGCTCGGCTTGAACGATATGGAAGTTTTTCATCTCCATATTGACGAGGCCGTGCTTGTGACAGAACCGATCAAAGTAACGACGACGCGTCTCATCTTGTTTGGCCGACAGATTGTCCGTGCCGTTGAACGCGTATAGCACGGTCGCGCGCGCGGGATGCCGAATCGTCCCGACTTCGCTGACACGTAGAATGAAATCCCAGTCCCAGTAGTTATAGACATCCTCGTCGAACGGTCCAATCGTCTCGTGGAGCTGTTTTCGATACAGCGTGCCGGACGGGATGAACGTCGAGTCTTGACGGAGTCGTTCCAAATCGAGGTCGTAGGCGAACGCCTCCCAGTCGGTGACGCGTCGGCGTCCGTCTTCCCATATGAAGCGGAACAGTTCCGCATCCGTGAAGACGAGGTCGGCCGCGCGGATGTCCTCGAGCGCCTGCTCGAGATGTGTCGGCATGAGCAGATCGTCATCGTCGAGCAACAAGACATACTCGCCGTTCGCCTCTTGCACGCCGAGATTGCGGGCTTTGACGTGATGGTTCTCGCCAAGTTCGATATAACGAATCGACAATCGATTCAAAAAAGGCGCCAAAAGATGCTGTTTTGGCGGCCCGTCATTATTGATTACAAGTACTTCGAACTGTTGAAACGTCTGGACGACCAGGCTTTCCAGCAGTTCGGTCAGTTCTGTCTCCCGTGAATAGACCGGGATGACGATGGAAACGAGCGGGTTCATCCGCGGTAAGCAGTTTCGACGTGTGGCAAGATTGTTTCCCAGCTCACGCCATTCTCTTTTGATACCGTGACGAAATCGCCATAAGCGAATACGCTCTCCACGCCTTCGATGGCGACGAGTTTCGCGAGAAGCGGTTGGTCCGTCTCTTCGCCAGCTTTTACGCTTTGGCTTTTCGCGCCGAAGACGTTCTCAGGAAGTGTGATTTTCATTGCATTTGGATTCGGTGTTGGATCGATACGTAACATCGTGGTTCCCCCTTATAAGTGACAAGATTCTGAAGACGCGAGTAAGTGTGCCGCCATGGCCCGTGTTTCCGATTCGGTCGGACAGTCGCCGAACGCGTCTGTCAAAATCCGGCGAATCGTTTCATCCAACTCATCGATCGTGTCGATGTGGATGAGCGCCAAGGCGATATTATCAAACTCTGGTCCATACGACCCAAGCCCGTAACCGAGTGGGTCCCATGCTAATAATAAGTCTTCTGCTCTCATTTGTTAAACCCTTCTTTTTACCTTGATTTCAAATCGTACTCCCTCAATCTACCTCACTTTTCAATCCGATGCTAGTGAGCGTTCGAATTTCCCTCGTTTTCAAAAACAAGCGACCACTATATATAGTAATGAATCAACAGTGAAAAGAAGCAGGGTTTTCTCGAAAAATAACGAAGGCGACTGCCGAATGAGGTCGTTCGCTTCTCGATTGACCGCTTACATAAAAATGAATGTGCTGTCGTTTAACCGTCGCTCAAACTTTTTTCTATCTCAAATCTCATCTCAAATCGGATGACAGCGCCGTTTTTGAGTAAAAGTAATTCAAGCGTCTGCAGTTTGCCGAATGTCAAGATTGCAAAACTAAATATAGGTGATTTATGATTAAAAAGACAAGAAAACGTCAATATATAGTTAACGGATATTTATCACGTTCAGCTTACATTGACGTCGTATCGGACAAGTTCCGCTATACCTTTATAATATCTACATCCGAAGAAGGAGTGATCGTTTTGACATCCCCTATCCACCACGAGACGCTGTTGGCTGCGACGCCAACGCTCGCTGACGTCTCGACATTGATCCAATCCCTTAAACAACGCTACCCACAGCTCAGTGTTGAACGATATGAAGAACGGGCCGTTCGGGCGCTCGAAGGAAAGACACTGACACAAGATGTAGTATATGAACTCTTGACGATGCACGCCCTCGACATGTTGCAGGCAGAAGAGCCGGACTGGACGTTCGTCGCCACTGAGATGTACTTAAACCGCCTCTATTTAGAAGCGGCACGAAACCGTGGCTATGACGCCTCGATGCGTTACGGCGCGCTCTATCCGATGATTGAGACGCTCACGACAAAAGGCATCTTCACGTCGGCCCTACTCGATACGTACTCAAAAGAAGACATTGCCTACTTGGAGACGTTGATTGACCCGTCACGCGACCGCATGTTCACTTACATCGGTCTCCGGACGTTGTCGGACCGTTATCTCGGCCGTGACCATGTCAAGAACCTATACGAGTTACCGCAAGAGCGGTTCATGGTCATCGCCATGACGCTCATGCAAAAGGAGAACGCCGACCAGCGCGTCAAACTCGTCGAAGAAGCGTACTGGGCACTCTCGAACCTCTATATGACGGTTGCCACACCGACGCTCTCGAACGCCGGGAAATCGTACGGGCAGCTCAGCTCATGCTTCATCGATACGGTCGATGACTCACTCCGCGGCATCTACGATTCGAACACGGACGTGGCCACGCTCTCGAAAGGCGGCGGCGGGATCGGCGTCTATCTCGGCAAGATCCGCTCACGCGGCAGTGACATCAAAGGCTTCAAAGGTGTCTCGAGCGGCGCGCTCCCTTGGATGAAACAGTTGAACAACACGGCCGTCTCGGTCGACCAGCTCGGCATGCGCCAAGGCTCGATTGCCGTCTACCTCGACATTTGGCATAAGGACATCTTCGAGTTCCTCGATGCGAAATTAAATAACGGGGACGAGCGTCTCCGGACCCACGATTTGTTCACGGGCGTCTGTTTGCCAGACTTGTTCATGCGTACGGTCGAAGCCCGCGGTGACTGGCACTTGTTCGACCCGCACGAGATCCGGACGGTCATGGGCTTCAGCCTCGAAGACTTCTACGATGAGACAGAGAACGGCGGTTCATTCACGGAGAAATACATGGCGTGCGTCAATACGCCTGAACTGACTCGCGTCACGGTGCCGGCCATCGACCTCGTCAAACGGTACATGCGCTCACAGCTCGAGACAGGAACGCCTTACATGTTCTTCCGCGACGCCGTGAACCGTGCCAACCCGAACAAACACGCCGGCATGATTTACAGCTCGAACCTCTGCTCAGAGATCGCGCAAAACATGTCGCCGACGACAATCGATGAAGAGTACACGGAAGACGGAAAAATCGTCATTACGAAGACCCCTGGTGACTTCGTCGTCTGTAACTTGAGCTCAATCGCCCTCGCCCGGGCCGTCAAATCGGACGTCCTCGAGCGACTCATCCCGATTCAAATGCGGATGCTCGATAACGTCATCGACTTGAACACGATCGAAGTGCCACAAGCGATGATCACGAACCAGAAATACCGCGCCGTCGGACTCGGCACGTTCGGCTGGCATCACTTGCTCGCACTTGAAGGCATCCGTTGGGAATCGGTCGATGCCGTCCAATACGCGGAGAAGCTGTACGAGAAAATCGCCTACTTGACGATTCAAGCCTCGATGGAACTCGCCAAAGAAAAAGGCGCGTTCGGGGTCTTCGAAGGATCGGAATGGCACACGGGTGAGTACTTCAAGCGCCGCAACTACCGCTCACACGACGAACTCGATTGGGACGGTCTCGCCGCAGCGGTCCATCAAAACGGTGTCCGCAACGCCTATATGATGGCGGTCGCTCCGAACTCGTCGACGGCCATCATCGCTGGCAGCACCGCGTCAATCGACCCGGTCTATAAGAAGGTCTACTCGGAAGAGAAGAAAAACTATAAGATTCCGGTGACGGTCCCTGACCTCAACTCGGAGACGAACTGGTTCTATAAATCAGCGTTCGAAGTCGATCAACTCTGGAGCATCCGTCAAAACGCGGCGCGCCAGCGTCACATCGACCAAGCAATCAGCTTCAACCTGTACGTCAAAAACGACGTCAAAGCGACCGAACTCCTCTCGATGCACCTCGAGGCGTGGTCGCTCGGAATGAAATCAATCTACTACACGCGTTCGACGACTGTTGAAGTCGACGAATGTGAATCGTGTGCTTCATAACGTCACGTAACAGAAAGGTGGGAACGACCATGCACATCGCCATCGTCTATAGTTCCATGAGTGGAAATACAGAAGAAGTCGCCGAGCTGATTCAGGAAAGCCACGTTAATCGGGGTGACCGCGTCGTCTTGTTCGAGGCGGACCGCATCGGCCATCGCGAAGCCCGATCGCTCGCCACGTACGACCTCGTCTATTTCGGGTCGTACACGTGGGCCGACGGCGTCTTGCCGGACGAGATGAAAGACACGTTCCGGCTCGTCTTGAAAGAGCTCGACGTGCCGCTTCGCCAAGCCGCCGTATTCGGGACCGGGGACAAGATGTTCGTCCACTTCTGTCGAGCGGTCGATGAGATGGCGTACCACCTTTCGAAATACGGGATCCCCCTCGCCGGTGAAACGTTGAAAATCGAGCAATCACCGCGCAATCAACCGTACAACGTCCGTCATTGGGCCGAACGGTTGGCTAGAAACGCCGAAGAAGGAGTATATGTCCATGAACATTCAAAAGATCAAACTACTGTCGCCCAAACATCCTAACCGGGCGACAGCCATTATCGGGGGCGAGACGAGTTCCATCGTGAATTGGAACGACATCGCCTATCCACAGTTTTATACCATCTATAAGCAACTGCTCTCGAACTTTTGGATCCCGGATGAGATTTCGATGTCCAAAGACATGCAGCAATGGCCACAGTTGACGGAGCGCGAGCAGGATGCCTTCAAACGCATCATCGGTCTGCTGTCAATCCTTGACTCGGTGCAGACGCGTTACATCCTCGAGTCATCAATGTTCTCATCCGACTCGTCGGTGCACGCCGTGCTCGCCGTCATCGCTCAGCAAGAAGTCGTCCATAACCAATCGTATAGCTACGTCCTCTCGAGCCTCGTCCCGCTCAGCGAACAAAATCGTATTTTCGATATCGCCAAGGACGACGAGATGGTCATGAAACGCAATCAATTCATCTTGGACTTATATGAGGACTTCCGCGCCGATCAAACGGCCGAGACGTTTGCCAAATCGCTCGTCGCCTCGATCATTCTCGAAGGCATCAACTTCTATTCCGGTTTCGCCTACTTCTATAACTTGGCGCGCCATCAGAAGATGGTCGGCACGTCGACGATGATCAGTTACATCCAGCGCGACGAGATGCAGCATTCCTACTTCGTCAGCCAGTTGCTCCGGGCCGTCTTGACGGAAAATCCGGAGATTGACGCGGACGGTAGCTTCAGCCAGTTCGTCTACGACACGATGGCGGAAGCCGTCGACCTTGAAATCGAATGGTGTGAGTATGTGTTGCGTGACCTCGATGGACTCGACGTCAGCGAGATGCGCGACTACGTCAAATACCTCGCCAACAAGCGTCTCCGCGTCATCGGCTTGAACGATCTGTATGAAGGGTTCAATGAGGATGTCATGCCATGGATTCGCGCTTATTCAGATGATTCATTGAACGCGACCAAGTCAGACTTCTTTGAACAAAAATCACGTTCGTACGCGAAAGTCACCGACGCCAACGGCTTCGACGACCTGTAAGCACAAAATCCCCCGACTCACGATGAGTCGGGGGATTTTTATAATGAATGAAGCTTAATGATAGGCACGTACATATTGGGCAATTCCTTCTGCGACGCCTTCCGCCATCCGTTGACGCGAGGTGTTATTTCGTAAATGTGTGACGTCTTGCGGAGATGAGATGAAGCCAAGTTCGACGAGGGCCGATGGCATCGTATTATAACTGATGACATAATAGTTCGCCGTCTTGACGCCACGGTTCGTCATCCCGGACATTTTCCCCATCAGATTGGATTGGATATTCGTCGCCAGGACACGGCTCTTGGCGCTATGGGCCGAATAAGACGAATAGAATGTTTCGACCCCTTTGGCCGCAGGCGTCGTCGCTGCGTTTGTATGCAAGCTGACGAACAAGTTGCCGCGAAGTGTCTTAGCGGTCTGAACGCGTTGATCGAGCGTCAAATAGACGTCCGTCGAGCGCGTTAACCGGACTTGATATCCATATTTCGACCGAAGATACGTCTCGACCCGCTTCGTCACGTCGAGGACGATCGTCTTCTCATAAAGTGATCCATTGACCGCTCCCGGGTCACCGCCTCCATGTCCCGCATCGAGGACGATGACGGCGCCACTCGTTGCATTCGGTTTAAGCGTCATCGCGTAAGCCGTTGAGATGTAGCCATCGCGGCCATTGTACTTGATTTTATAGAAACCGTTCGCCGAACCGTAATGGTCGACTTGAGTCCCGTGCGTGAGGCGACCGAGAACCGCCGAGCTCGCCGAAGCGCTCGCCCGAACGTTCAACACGTCTCCTGGTGTATTCGTGTACACTTTCCCTTTCGGCGTGGCCGCAGGGGCGGCCGGGGCCTTTCCAGCCGTCAGCCAAGACGTTGGCGTATAGAACGTCTCCGTTCCGATATAGACGACCGACCAGCTCGAATTATGTTTACTGTAAGTCACGGTCGTATACTTCGGCAATACGCGAGCGACCGGTGAAGACTGAAGCGTTTTCTTGTAGAGGTTCGCATTCCGATTCGCATAGCCTTGTACTTTTTGAATGACCGGTGGCTTCGCTACCGGCGGTTTTGCTACCGGAGGCGCACCCGTCGTGATCCCAACTGTCGGCGTGTAGTACGTCTCGTTCCCGAGATAGACGACCGACCAGCTCGTGTTGTACTTGCTCGAGACGACCTTCGACTTAATCGGCAATACCTTCAACACCGTTGAACGTTGATTGCGCTGACCGAACAGCTTCAACTCACGGTTCGCGTAACCATTCGTTTTCACTACTGGCGGTTTTGTCGTCGCCGGAGGAGTGGCTGGCGCTCCCGACGTAATCCAAGCGGTCGGCGTGAAGAACGTCTCATTGCCGAGATAGACGATTGACCAGCTCGTATTGTACTTGCTCGAGACGACTTTCGACTTGACCGGAAGCACCTTCAATACGGTCGACCGTTGATTTCGTTCACCGAACAGCTTCAACGATCGGTTGGCATAACCATCCTCTTTCGTCACGGTCGGTGTCGAGGCGACGACTTTCGGGGCAATGTATGCTTTGGCCGCATAATACGTTTTGCCGCCGATATACACTTTTGCCCAAGACGAGTTGTGGACCGCATATTGGACGGTCGTGCCTTTTTTGAGCGTCCGATAGACAGTCGCTTTGCTATGGGCGGACACACGGATATTCAAGTTGACCGTGGTCACGCCTGTCGAAGTGGCCGCTTGCTTCGTTACGGTCGAAGATGGTGTAGCGATTCGCTTGATATACTGTGCTGAAGCATAATACGTACGACTGTTTAAATATATTTTGCTCCACTCTTTGTTATAAGTTCCATATTTTACTTTTGTTCCCTTTTTTAGCGTTTGAATCAATTTCCCGTTCGTGCTCGGTGTAGCGCGCACATTCAGATTGACAGTTGTTTCTCCTTCCAAAGTAGCCGCTTCAGCTGACGGTATTTGGATTGAAAACAACAAGACGATCATGATGAGGGCAAGTTTAAAAAGCTTCATATTCATCCAAAATATTCCTTTCTTCTACGCGCATCGCAACTGACAACACCTTCATAGTAGCACATTGCTTTTATTAAAAAAGTAAATATTTGAAAAAATTATGAATACTTTTTACAAAAAAGGGGAATGTTTTTTACCCTTGTTTTCGAACAATCAAGAACGAATCGGCACCATGCCGCTCGGTCTCGACCACGAAAGAGTCCGGGAGCTGGAAAGCTGCAGTCAACGAGCCGTTTGTTTGGAGCGGAGGCTCTGGCTGACGGATCACGAATCCATCAAGCCCTTCCACTTCGGCAATTTTTAAAAATCGCGTCAAATGCCTTTCTCGCTCTCTATATCGGCTCGCCTCCTCGAAAGGTTTAGCCGCCACCCCACCCCAATAGCGTCCTTCGACATACGCCACGTAGGCGCGGACCGACGCTTCCGTGATCGGGTCCGGGGTATGGTCGAAACGTCCGAAGTCCCGGGATGACTTGTCTTCGATGAGTGAGACAATCGCTGCATATAAATCAAAGTCGTTTTGGGACGCAAGGTCGAGGACCGCTCGTTGGACAGCCTCGATATGTCGCTGCAACGAACCCGCCGTCGCGGACGCCTTCAGTTTTTTGTCCCCTTCATAGGCGTTTAAAATCCGTCCGACTTCCCCGGCCTCACGAACGAGCCGATAGTACGTCTTGTCCTGCGCCTCCTGACCATTTCCGGCCTCTTGACGCTGAAGCGTGATGGCGTACTGGTTCGCCAGACACGTCGAAATGACGAACACGTCCATCAGTTCTTCCCGTAGCGCCGATTGGTCGTTCGCATACAATGCTCCACCGACTTCACCGACTTCTTCTAGCAGTCGGGCCAACCCCGATAGCGGCCGCCAATAGCCACCTAAATGAATAATCATTTGATCGATTCGTCGTTGTAATTCCTTCATATTTAATCACCTATCCATCCTCTTTATTTACCGCCTGCGTGGTATACTATGCTCAATCAAATTGTTAGGAAAGGGGCTATGCATCTTGTCGCCAGCCAGACTATGGCAATTACTTCGTTTCCTGCTCGTCATTATCGGCCTCGTCTTCGTCATCTGGGGACTGAGTGTCCTCTTCACGTACACGTATCCATTCGTGTTCGCTCTCTTGTTATCCTTGTTGACGGTCCCACTCGTCAATTGGTTCGAGCGTGAGACCAAGTTACCACGCGCCCTCGGCACACTCGTTTCTTTGTTGATTGTCATGAGCGTCGTCAGCGGAATCATCGCCATCGTCGTGACGCAACTCATTCGCTACTTGACGATTGCCGCCGAAAAACTGCCTGCCCAGATTGAAACGTTCACCGAATACATACAACGCCTATTCAATGAAAAACTCGCCCCGTTGGTCAACGATGCGTACGATAGCATCCAACGGCTGAACCCCGAACAGGCGAACTCGCTCGAAGGCGGTATCACCGAAATCGGTGTCCAACTCGGCGCCGCGATCGGCGTCTTGTCCCGAGGTGTCGCCGGCTTGTTGCAGGACATCTTGAGCGCGTTGCCGCTCGTCTTGCTCTTGTTCATCGTCATCGTGCTCGCCTGGTTCTTCATCACGAAAGACTGGCCGGACTATATGAAGTCCATCGCTCGCTTGAATGAACGAAAAGGCTTCAAGGAGTTCGAGCTCGTCATGACGAATTTACGCTCGGCGCTGTTCGGTTACGTCCGCGCGCAATTGACGCTCATCTCGATCACGTTCGGAATCGTCTTAATCGGCATGTTCATCCTTCGTGTCGACAACCCGTTCTCGTTCGCCCTGCTCGCGGCCATCTTTGACTTGTTGCCGTACCTCGGTGTCGGGACGCTGTTATTGCCGTGGGCCGCCTATGCCGCCGTCACGGGCGAATGGTTCCTCGCGATTGGGCTCGTCGTCCTCTATATCGTCGTTATCGTGCAACGCAATCTGGCCGAACCGAAAATCGTCGGCTCTCACATCGGCCTCGACCCGCTCGCCGCCCTCATCTCGATTTTTGTCGGACTCCAGCTGTTCGGGGTACTCGGCTTCATTTTAGGGCCGGTATTGGCCGTCCTGCTTAAAGCCCTCTATAACGCCCAAGTGTTCCACTATATGTGGAAGTTCGTCATCGGGCCGACGACACCAAAAGAGGCTGGGACATAACTCAGTAGATTTATAAGAAAGAGGCCACCTGGCGCGACTCGTTCGCGCCAGGTGGCCTCTTCTCCTTTTTAT
>NZ_JACSLR010000041.1:0-773 GCF_018618255.1 Exiguobacterium sp. s56
GTTTTATCGGTACGCCTCAGTAGAGACAGAGAAGCATACGACAGACGTCCTCATCGACGAGTTCGCCACACGAAAAGGACATCACTATGCGACAATCGCCCTCGATGCGGAGAGTGGTCGGCTCCTGTCCATTGTCCCGGGAAGGGACGTCACGGCCATCACGGCTGCACTCCAAGGCATAGCCGGAGACATCCGTTCTGTCGTCAGTGACTTTGCACCGACAATGGCGAAGGCCGTCGCACATGTCTTCCCGGATGCGAAACATGTGCTGGATCGTTTCCATCTCATCCAGTTCTTCACGGACGCCCTTCGCCGTCGGCGTCGTTTTTTGAACGAGGTGAAACGTCACCATCATGTCCGTGTGATTGACCGTGCTCTCGCCTGTCGTCCGGAGACGCTGTCCCCCGAAGACCGGGAGGTCGCCGATTCTTGCCTTCGGGAAGATCCGTTCACCCGGGACCTCTATCAAGGACTTCAACATATTCGATATGTGCTGAAGGCCACGTGCCATGGACAGGCGAAACGTCGACTGACCGATTGGTTGGATCGTTATCAGTCCCATCCTTGCGGGCCTCTGGCGAAGATCGCGAAATCGATCCAGAACCGAGAGAAAGCGATGCGTCGAACAATCGTGTCCAGTCTATCGAACGGAAAGATGGAAGGAACGAACAACAAAATCAAGCTTATCAAACGCCGTGGTTATGGCTACCGAAACCTCGAACGTTTCTTTTTGAGATTACGCTTCGAGCTTGGTCGTTAAAATAGCAACCACG
>NZ_JACSLR010000042.1:0-761 GCF_018618255.1 Exiguobacterium sp. s56
ATATAGCTCTTTAAAAATGACGAAGCTTGCGCTTCATTCAAAAATTGTAAAACTTTTTTTGCCTCATCGTTCAGTTTTCAAAGTTCGTCGGTTTAAAGAATTGGTGGAGCCTAGCGGGATCGAACCGCTGACCTCCTGCGTGCAAGGCAGGCGCTCTCCCAGCTGAGCTAAGGCCCCAAAAGTTATGATGGTCGGGAAGACAGGATTCGAACCTGCGACCCCTTGGTCCCAAACCAAGTGCTCTACCAAGCTGAGCTACTTCCCGAAATAGATGGTGCACCCTGAGAGATTCGAACTCCCGGCCTTTAGATTCGTAGTCTAACGCTCTATCCAGCTGAGCTAAGGGTGCGAGACGAATGAACTTTCATGGGATATTAAGATGGTACCGAGGGCCGGACTTGAACCGGCACGAGGAAACCCTCGCAGGATTTTAAGTCCTGTGCGTCTACCAATTCCGCCACCCCGGCAAGGTATAATTCATGCGGTAGACTATTTTAAAAAATGGTGCCGGCGAAAGGATTCGAACCCTCGACCCTCTGATTACAAGTCAGATGCTCTACCAACTGAGCTACACCGGCAGGTGTAATGGTGGAGGATGACGGGATCGAACCGCCGACCCCCTGCTTGTAAGGCAGGTGCTCTCCCAGCTGAGCTAATCCTCCAAATATGTAATGCCTGGCAGCGTCCTATCCTCACAGGGGGAGACCCCCAACTACTTTCGGCGCTGAAGCGCTTAACTTCCGTGTTCGGCATGGGAACGG
>NZ_JACSLR010000043.1:0-631 GCF_018618255.1 Exiguobacterium sp. s56
ACCTCCCTGACGCGCTTTTCATTGATGCTCGGCTGAAACGCAAAGTCGAAGTCTTCTAGCGTCTTAAAATAGGGGAGTCTGGCACGTTTTATTCGTTTCGATAGTTCTGTTGACTCACGGTGTTCGATTTCCGTCATCAGAATACTGTTTAGAAAGTCCGAATATGCTACATTATTCTTGGAGGCATCTTCAAGGATTCCTTCAAGCTGGTTGGCCGACAATTGCCATCCAACTTTTTCTAAGCGTTCAGTGAGAAGGTCCGTGTTCATTCGTGATCGCTCCTTTCGAACTGTTCGTACACTTGAAGGGAACGACGTTCCACTTCAGGAATATCGGGCTGGAGACGACGGGTCGGCAAACCTTTTTGAGTCGTTTCTAGCCCTTTGTAATGCTCTAAATTTAATTGATACTTCAAATTGCCGGAGGCAATCGGGTGTTGGGCGATTTGTTCGCCATCAGCGTAGACCTCGAGATGATGGTCAAGGGTGATTCTAATTCGTACATGCTGTCCGACGAACCGAAACGGAACTGAATACTGTCGTCCTTGGTAGGACACAAAACAGTCTTTGCTTACTTGACGTGTTTCCCAGCGATGGACCGGATAATGCGGCTTCAAATGTCCTGGTGCTAG
>NZ_JACSLR010000044.1:0-580 GCF_018618255.1 Exiguobacterium sp. s56
TGAACTGCTCCCCGTCAAGTAGACAGGGCAAATAATGAAAACCGGACTATGCGGCTTGAGACCTGTATTCGACAGGGCTCAAGCCGTTTAGTCGTTTCTGGAAACGATCATGGTTGTAGAACGAGATGTAGGTCTCGATGGCTGATGTGAGTTCGCTGTAGGCCTGGAACTCACGCAGGTAGTACATCTCGACTTTCAAGGTACCCCAAAAACCCTCGATCGGGGCGTTGTCGAGACAACGTCCGACCCGGGACATGCTGTGGGTCAGCCCCGCCTCTTCTACCATGCGTTTGAACCCTCTCGAGGTATATTGGAACCCTCGGTCGCTATGGATCATCGGACTCGCTCCTGAACGGAGTCCCGCGATCGCTGGGATCATCGTCTGGAATACGAGCGCGTTGTTGTTGGATTTCCCGATGCGATAGGCGACGATCGAGCCGTCATAGAGGTCGATGATCGCGCTCAGATATGCCTTCCTGCCGGCGCCATATTTGAACTCGGTGACGTCGGTGCACCACTTCTCGTCCGGTCGGGACGCGCTGAATTCTCGGTTCATCAGGTTCTCGGCCACATGCTGCGG
>NZ_JACSLR010000045.1:0-576 GCF_018618255.1 Exiguobacterium sp. s56
ATCTGTTGCGGTACGCCATTGAAGAAGGCGAACGCATTCATATGGCACTTCATCAGAGTCTCCAGCGTCATGTCGGTCGTGAACTCGATATATCGCATCCTTGAATACCCGAGGATGATGGAGAAGGCATACACCATACGCATTTCACCGTCTACTTCATACATCCCGACATCACTCCAATCCATCTGTCCCTGTCGTCCAGGCGGCGTTTCAAACCTGACGGTAGCCTGCTTTTTAGGCTGAAGTCTGTAAGGTCTCACGTACTCTCTCAGAATCGTCATTTTCCCTTCATAGCCTAGCTTTTGAATCTCATCGAACAGAACCTCGCAATTGGTTGTACCTTCTTTGATACGTTCGTTTATGTAGTCTTCGTAGGGTTCGAGTTTTCCTTTCCTCTTTTTCCGCTTCACTTTCGTAGGTGCATTTTCCATCTTCAAATACTTTCGGATTGTCTTAGGATCATATCCCGTCTCGTCAGAGATGGCTCTGATTGTCCATCCTTTGCTTCTTAACTCACGAATCATAAAAAATCCCTCACTTCGGATCATGTCTCACACTCCATTTTCAGGTTGTCAG
>NZ_JACSLR010000046.1:0-478 GCF_018618255.1 Exiguobacterium sp. s56
CTCCGGGCGTCGGAAAGACGTTTTTGGCCGTGGGACTCGGAATCGAGGCGGTCAACCACGGGTTCAAGGTATACTTCGTCACGATGGGCGAACTCGTCCAACTATTAAAAAGTGAAGAGTTCTCAAGCAAGTCGAAGATCCAGTTAAAAAGGTTGCGAGATTCGGACCTGGTCATCATCGATGACCTGATGTATATGGCCATGGACCAACGAGAAGCCAATCTCTTCTTCCATCTCGTCAACCACCTTTATGAGCGCAGCTCGATCATCCTGACCTCGAACAAAAGCCCCGAACAATGGGGCGAATTGATCGGGGACCAGGGCATCACGACTGCGATACTGGACCGCTTACTCCATCGCGTCGAAATCATACATAGTGATGACGACAGTCATCGGATGAGAAACCGGAAATCATTGTTTTCGGCAGAAGTGTAAAAGGCAAACGAGCAAAAAGTGTCAAAATCAACTTGACGTCTACA
>NZ_JACSLR010000047.1:0-450 GCF_018618255.1 Exiguobacterium sp. s56
AGTTGGGCACTCTAAGGAGACTGCCGGTGACAAACCGGAGGAAGGTGGGGATGACGTCAAATCATCATGCCCCTTATGAGTTGGGCTACACACGTGCTACAATGGACGGTACAAAGGGCAGCGAAGCCGCGAGGTGGAGCCAATCCCAGAAAGCCGTTCTCAGTTCGGATTGCAGGCTGCAACTCGCCTGCATGAAGTCGGAATCGCTAGTAATCGCAGGTCAGCATACTGCGGTGAATACGTTCCCGGGTCTTGTACACACCGCCCGTCACACCACGAGAGTTTGTAACACCCGAAGTCGGTGAGGTAACCTTAGGGAGCCAGCCGCCGAAGGTGGGACAGATGATTGGGGTGAAGTCGTAACAAGGTAGCCGTATCGGAAGGTGCGGCTGGATCACCTCCTTTCTAAGGAAAATGCCCATGTGGCATTGCCCATCGTTCAGTTTTGAG
>NZ_JACSLR010000048.1:0-412 GCF_018618255.1 Exiguobacterium sp. s56
CATCGGATGAGAAACCGGAAATCATTGTTTTCGGCAGAAGTGTAAAAGGCAAACGAGCAAAAAGTGTCAAAATCAACTTGACGTCTACAACCTGGAAGGAAATCATAGGGGCTCATGACGTCTCTAGGCACATCCTCCAGGTGTGGAAAGTGAAATTCGATACCGGGTGGGATCGACGCCTTGAAGCAATCGAGGACATGGAAGCCCTACACCAAGGAACAGAAGATTGCGACCGTCCGTGACTATCTCGGTGGTCTCACTAAACTGGAGACCTTCTCCAAATATCAAATCAGTCACTGGTCTGTTCTTCACAGGTGGATCAAGAAGTATACTAGTCATAGCGAGTTAACAGATTCGAGAAAAGGGATGGGTCTAGCTATGACAAAAGGAAGAAAAACTACATTTGAAGAGC
>NZ_JACSLR010000049.1:0-390 GCF_018618255.1 Exiguobacterium sp. s56
ACTTCGTTCATTACCGCGAACGATTTTGTCGAGGAGTGTCAAAAAGCAGAGAAATCTGGCCTTCTTCCTCGTATCATCAAAAGGTACTGTCGATCTGAGCTACTCATTCTAGATGAAATCGGTTATTTTCCGTTCGACCCCATCAGTGCGAATGCGCTGTTTCAAATCATCTCGAAGAGATATGAGAGAGGCTCGATTATCCTGACTTCAAACAAATCATATATTGAATGGGGAAAAATATTTGGTGACGAGGTTTTGGCAACCGCAATTTTAGATCGCCTTCTTCATCATGCGACCACTTTTAACATTCGGGGAGATTCATATCGGATGAGGGAAAAGAAACGGGCCGGCATCCAGCCGACCCGTGTCGATAGTTTCCAAGAGTAACGT
>NZ_JACSLR010000050.1:0-386 GCF_018618255.1 Exiguobacterium sp. s56
CCTTGGTAGGACACAAAACAGTCTTTGCTTACTTGACGTGTTTCCCAGCGATGGACCGGATAATGCGGCTTCAAATGTCCTGGTGCTAGGAAAGTTTGTTCAACCTCGAAGCGTTTCTCAGGTGACTCTTTCGTCGTATCGTTTTTCTTTTTATTGGCCGTGTTTTGTAGCCACTCCAGGACGTCACGATTCAATTGTTCCAATGTCTTTCCAATACGTCGTTTGAAAAAGTTCTGTTTCATATAGCCGAATGAGCGCTCGATCTTCCCTTTCGTCTGTGCCCGTCTGGGCTTGCAAGCCTTCGGCGTAATCCCATAATAGGCCAAGAAATCTTCGAACTTCTGATTGAACTTGATACCGTTTGGATTGTGGCTGATGACCGCAGT